>NZ_JBHUDG010000001.1:0-284810 GCF_042678145.1 Pseudopedobacter beijingensis
CTTCAAAATCTTGATGATCTGTGTTTCGCTAAACTTACTTTTTTTCATTACCCTAAATTATAAAACTACATTAATAATCGTAGCTGTTTTAAGGGAAGATTACAGGATCACCTTATTATAAGTCCCGAAGGCTTTTCCAGTTTTGCGGAAATGGGATTGATATAACTTATCATTCATTATATTTATTGAAGAAGTGTTAAGTTTGTTTTTTAATAGTGTTTACACTATTTGTTTACACCTTATATGAACAACAGGGTGTAATATATTGTAAATTAGTATATTATATTATTAATAAAGGCAGTAATAGCACTGATGGGGTGCTGGAGGTCGTCGGTTCAAATCCGGCCATCCCGACTAAGAAAAAGCCTTTAACAAAGTGTTAAGGGCTTTTTTGTTTTTGGAGAGAAATGGAAGATAGGTGGTTTTTCCGGGGTTTTTGGTAGATGGTTGACCCCTTGGTTGACCCCCGTTTTACAACCTTAAATGCGTGTCAGTATCGCCATAAATCAAGTTTTACTAAAATAAAAAAATACTTTTACTTCTATTGAGTTGATATATGGATTATTCCATGTCTGGACTAAGGAATATGGAGGAATAGAGGGAAATTGATAGAAGAGTACTTTAAATAAATTCTTTATAAACCGCTATATTAGATTATAGAACTGAGCAATATGAAATTACCATTGTTAATTATATCATTTATCTACTTGTTTTTACAGTCATGCTCTAACGACTTAGATCATAAAGAAAATAGTAAGGTTACCATAGAAGAGGAATTTAATAAAGTTCAGATAGTAGACCAATTCAGTAATCCGTTATCAAAGGATACTGCGTTTTTTATGACTATAGCAGAGTTTTTCCCTTTATATATTGGACAAAAGATTGAACAAATAAATTTGGTTTATAAACCCGATGAGATAAGTAGTAATAGAATAGAAGAATGGGATTTACTTAAACGTCCTAAACAAGATTCAATAATACTTTATATTGATAGCTCTAGATATGTGGGCGTACCAATGAGCATTTGGGAGTACCACGGAACCCCAGAATATAGACCTTCTAAAATAGGGTATCCAGTGTTTATAAAAAACGTATCAAATGAAGCCTTAGAATTAGGTTTTGGTAATATGTTACCTTTATTAATTGAAGCTAAGGATAGACAGGGCAATTGGAACCCCATTCAAAAGCTTTTCCGATATGACTGTGGTACCGGTTTAACTGTTTTTTATCTTAAACCTGAACAAATTGCTATTACAAGTATGAAAGTATTCCAAGGTAATTTCAGGACTCATTTGCGACTTGTCTACGGATATAAAAATGATCTAAAGATTTATTCAAATGAGATAGTCGGAGCTATTAATGAAACCCAATTTAACGAGGACAAGATGGGCTTATAGAGTAGATATGTCCAACATACTTCCTCATTTTTTAACTACTCTTATAAAGATGTGATATATGGAATTTGTTATAAAATAGAAGAAATTAAGATGGATTGATCATAAATAAAACAGTATCC
Source organism: Pseudopedobacter beijingensis (assembly GCF_042678145.1). Classification (NCBI taxonomy): domain Bacteria; kingdom Pseudomonadati; phylum Bacteroidota; class Sphingobacteriia; order Sphingobacteriales; family Sphingobacteriaceae; genus Pseudopedobacter; species Pseudopedobacter beijingensis. The sequence goes on from NZ_JBHUDG010000001.1 coordinate 1,517, forward strand.
GCATTAAAGAGTTTTAGATAAATAATAAAGATTTGAAAACGAATGAGAATTTGGTCTGTACATCCAAAATATTTAGATACAAAGGGATTGGTGGCTTTGTGGAGAGAAACTCTTCTGGCTAAGCATGTGCTTGAAGGGAAAACAAAAGGTTATCGTAATCACCCCCAATTGGACAGGTTTAAGCAAACAGATTATCCTCAGCAGAGAATAAACCAATATCTGGTAACTGTTTATGAAGAGGCTCTGGAGAGAGGATATAATTTTGATAAAGAAAAGATTAATTGGCATTTTGAAACATCAGTTATGCCGGTAACCTGTGGGCAAGTTAAATATGAAATAACCCATTTGCTTAATAAGCTTAAAGTGCGTGACCCCGAAAAGTTTGCAATGTTACAAGAACAAACTATTGTAGAACCTCACCCTATGTTTGAAATTATTGAGGGGGCTGTAGAAGCCTGGGAGATTATCTGAGTTTTTTCGATTAAATACAGTAACGGTTAACAAAGAGATCAGAATGGAGAATTTTATCAATCTAAACCTAACAAATATAGATCAGGAGCATATTTGTTGTGCTATTTCAGATAAAAAATGCAATGAGGGGTATCAACTCAAAAAAGAATGGTTAAAGAAAGAATTGGATAATGGTTATGTTTTTCGAAAACTGGATGCACGAGCAAAAGTGTTTATAGAATACGGCGATGCAGAAAAGGGCTGGGCACCTGTTTTGGCACCCAATTACCTGTTAATAAATTGTTTTTGGGTTTCGGGGCAATATAAAAATAAGGGATATGGAAAGCAATTATTGCAGTATGCTATAGACGATGCAAAAAGTAATCATAAAAGTGGATTGGTGACTGTGGTAGGTACACGTAAATTTCATTTTATGAGTGATACCAAATGGTTATTAAAACAGGGATTTGTTACTGTTGAAACCACAGATTCGGGTTTTAGTTTATTGGCCTATAAATTTGATAAACAAGCTACAGATCCTGTGTTTAATAAAAGTGTAAAATCAGGGGAGTGTGATGAGAAAAAAGGTATTACGGTTTACTATTCAAACCGTTGTCCTTTTGCAGAGTTTCACGTAAATACTTCGATGGTTGAAACTGCTGCCAAAAGAAAATTACCTCTCACCCTCATTAAACTGGACAATATGGAACAGGCGCAAAATGCACCAAGTCCGGCAACTATTTTTAGCCTATTTTTTAATGGTAAATTTATAACAACAGATCTAAGTGCCTGTATGGATAGCAGGTTTGATAAGATAATTAAAAGTGGGATTTAAGTTATATGGGTAGTTTGAATAACTGCAATCATAAAAAAAGCCCCTTACGGGGCTTCTTGAATAATAGAACGTGTTAATAAATTTAAGCTAATTTAACATTAACGGCGTTTAAGCCTTTTCTGCCATTTTCTATATTATAAACCACTTCGTCATTCTCACGAATTTCAACTTCAAGACCAGATGCGTGAACAAAAATGTCCTCTCCTCCGTTTGAAGGGGTGATAAATCCGAAACCTTTTGTTTCATTAAAGAATTTTACTTTACCTTCTTCCATTTTACTACTTGCTTTTTTTATTATGTTTATTTAAGTTTTTTAACATTAATGGCAATTTGCCCTTTTGGTGATGATTCTTTTTTAAAGACTACTCTGTCATTTTCTCTTATGTTCTCCATCAAGTTATTGTTATGCACAAAGATGCTGGTACCGGTTTCATCTTCTGTAATAAAACCATAACCTTTGTCTTTGAAAAAAAGAGAAATTATTCCAGTACTCTCTGTATTTTCATCTGTTGCCGGTGTCCGGGTATTGTTTATATATGCTTCAGTATTTCTGTTGCTTTCTTTTCTTTGTTGCTTATCAGGTGGTACATTCGTTATATTTCCGTATTCATCTACATAAGCTATCATCTCTTCTAAAGTTTTGCCTTTATTGTTATTGGTTTTGCGCTCTTCCTTTTTCTCGGCTTTTTCCATCTTTTTCTTCGCCCGCTTTTTTTCTTTTTCCTTTTTTGCAAAAGTTTCTGCCATGATATGTATTTAGAGGTTCATCAATAACCAATCTGCTTAAACGTTGTATAGTCTGTGTTTTGTAAAGAACCTAACCTCCAGCGTTTTCTTAAAAAGACTGATCTTTTAAAATTATTTGTTACGAATCTGGTAACGTAAATGAAAGATATAACATTTATAAATTTCAATTATTTAAACCACAAGATCCATAAACTAAGTTTTTATTATAAAATGAGGACTGAAAAGGCGAAGACTGAAAAAGAGAGAATTTATATTCTAAACTAGAACAGAAAAGGCGAAGGCAGAAACCCGTTAATAATATTTACGCAAATATAAGTTAATAATTTTTATTTATCACATTTATAATGATTTATTTTATTGCTGTAGGAATAAAAACCTTATATTGAACAATTGTTTTCTATTTTATTTGCAGGGTTTAAAGCAGATAAAAAAAAATTACTCCTCATTTCCTTAGCCACAAAGGATAGATTAGGTTTGATTTTACCTTGTTTTTTGTTCCTTCTCGTTAATAAAGTCTTGTGCTATCCGCTTAACCTCGCTCTAGATTTCCATTAAGGCTTCCCGTTTAATTCGGGACAAATGAATAGCACTTATATTTAGCAAATCGGCAATATAATTCTGTTTAATAGAAACATCAATTTTGGGATACCTCCTTTTAAGTAATATATAGCGCTGTTTGGCTACATCTTTTCCGGTTATAGCCAGTTGCTGTTTATAGAAGTCTTTTTCGGAAAGCAGTAATCTAAATATCAGTTGTGTAAAATCATTACAATGGTGTTGAAGCGCATTCCAATCATAATAAGACAAGCTGATTACTTCTGCATCTGTGATACATTCAATACCATATTCAGAAGGTTTTTGATTCAAAAAGCTTTCAGAAACGTATACATAATAATCAGGGCCAATGATATCTATTGTTTTAAATTCAGGAGAGCCATTGAAAACTCTGAAATATCCATTATTTACAAAGATTAAATTCCTGCATATTTCTCCCGGATTTAACAAAATGGAATTTTTAGCAATCGATTTTGGTTCAATCCTATGCATTAGAGAATTTTCAATAGCAGGCGGAAGATAACCAAACTTCTTTAGGTAATTTACATAATGTTTATGCATATCTATGTATTTATTAATATACGTAATGAAATGAGTGATGCAAGGGTTTATATCTTGCGGTTAATTGTAAGGAGATATACAATATTAATTATTTGTTTTTATGAAATGAAATTTTTTAATTATTTATTTTTTTAAACAATACAGAAATTTAAGCAATAAGCTGTATGGGCTACCCAAAATTTTGAGTTCTATAAATTACTGACAAATTATTTTTCAAAACTGATGACCGTAACATTTGAAAACCGAAAGATTTATTATCTTTTTTTAGCTTCTTTAAGCAGAATAGAGGAGTTGTTGAACACCATATTATGCGTACAGGTTGAAGCTCGTGGCGATCTGCCACGGAAAAACAGAGTGCTGGATTTTAAAGAAAAATGGCTGGATAAACAGGACGTGTTACAACTTCTGAAAATTTCTGAACGTACCTTATACAACCTTCGGAAAAGCAATAAACTGCCCGAAAAAATGATTGGTGGTAAAATGTATTTCAATATGCAAGATGTAGAGAAATTGATGACATAGGGAGGGACGAGTTGAAAACAGATGGTTTTAAATAAGAAATCTTACTAGCCTTCTATAGAGCTTCTTCGGGAAATAGGGGGTATTTCTCGAAGAAGTCCCGAAGCAGTCTCGAAGAAAAATACTGAAAAGTGGCAAAACATAGCAAAATCAGGCAGGTAGTGGCATACTCCGGCAAGTATGGCTCTCCAGCTTTTTTTTGAGTTTTTGAGCTTCTACATTTGCCTTCAGACAAAAGACAGGTAGCGCTATCACAGAAGCTTTTGCAATGGTTTAACCCTTAAAAAAATTAAAAATTATGGGAAAATACACACAAGGCATTCTCGGTGCCTTTTCAGGAAAAGTAGGAACTGTGGTAGGTGCATCCTGGCGTGGAATAAAGTACATGCGTAGCCTGGCAGCTAAAAGAGGAAATGCCAATGCAACCAGGAAACAACTGGAACAACAAGCCCGTTTCTCTTTAATTACCGGTTTTCTTAAACCCGTAAAGCCTTTGCTGGAAGTGGGTTTTAAAAACTATGCTGTTGGTAAAACAGGTTATAATAGTGCATCCAGTTATAACCTTAAGAATGCATTGGTAGGAGAAACACCAAATCTGGAAATAGATTACAGTATGGTGCTGATTAGCCGGGGCGATTTAGTGGGTTCTAAATCTATGGTTGTACAATCAAGTGCAGCAGCAAAGTTAAATATGAGTTGGGATGATAACTCCGGTAAAGGAAAAGCTAAACCAACAGATCAATTGATGTTTGCCGTTTTTGTACCGGCACTGGCAGATGTTGTTTATGCTATAGGTGAAGCCGAAAGGCAAGACGAATCTTTAGTGTTCGATCTTCCGGCAGAGTATAGCGGCGAAACGGTAGAGGTATATGTGAGTTGGGTATCTGCCGATGGCAAGGAAATAGCAACCAGTCTTTATGCAGGAAGTGTATTGATTGTATAATTTCTTCATTTAAGAGAACAGAGGGATTAATTCCCTCTGTTTACTTTTAGTGAATATTTGAGTACAACTTTATCATGATCTCATAATAATTAGATTACCGAATTTTCTGAAGTAAATTGTAAGAGAGAACCCGAGCTTTAATAGCCAGAAGTTGATAAACAAAAAAAATATAAAAAATTTAGTTTTTGATGTAAGGTTTCCAAAAGGAAATTGTTATATTAATAATGACCATGTTATATGCTTTTAAACTGTTTGTTAACTTTTGTAATAAACGCATCTGAGGGTAACGGTAAAATATAATAATTGATGCTTTGGAGCTTAATGGAATACCTTGTATAGTTCTGGCAATTCAATTTTTAATTTTATTAAGTCCCCGTCTTACAATTGTATAAGTATGATAGATAATTTGCCCATTGGGAATTTTTCGTCTTTAGAAGAAGCCTTCAAACTTTATAACAGACCACTCCTTTTTTTTGCCAGAAAGATGATAAAAGACCCGGAAGCTTCCGAAGAGATTGTTTCGGATAGTTTTGTGAAACTTTGGCAGTATCGTAATAATATACAGACCGATGAAAACCTGAAGGCCTTTCTCTATATAGTTACCAAAAACGCCTGTCGCAATTATTTGAAATCTTCTTATAATCAACAAAATTTCGAATATGATATAGACGAAGGGTTGATTGTTTCTGAACCGGATATTTATGTGAAGATGTTAAATGCAGAGTTAATGAGTGTTATTCATCGCGAAGTATCCAAACTTCCCAAGAAACAACAATTTGTATTTAAAATGAGCTATCTGGAGGGCTTAACTACAGAAGAAATCTGTGACAAACTGAATATCTCCGAATCTGCCGTTTTTGCTAATAAATCAAGAGCATTGGAAACATTACGTAAAACGTTTATAGATAAAGATATGTTGTTGATGCTTATAGTGTTAGAAGCTCTGACCAAATAATTTGAAAATAATTATACATTTTATGTAAGGTTTTTGTCGGCTTCCTGTTTCTATACTTAAAAGGGTATAAAAAAATGAAGAAGACGAATTATTTAGTGTCACTACTTCGCAAATATATTTATAAGCAATTGTCTGACAGTGAGAGTAAGGAGCTTACTGATTGGGCAAATACTAATACTGAATATAAAGAATACCTTAATAATCTAAACCAAAATATAAAAACAGATTATGAAGACTATGAAAGGTTTTATAATGAAGATAAGACCATATCAAAGAGAATGCTTACCTCCATTAAATATAAAACGGGAATAAAAAGTGGGTATTTTAGGTTGAGATATTTTTTGGCTGCAGCTTCGGCTATTATAATTTTAAGTCTTGGAATTTATTTGGGCCTAAACTTTAAAAATCATAATAACCATACGAATAATGAGAAAGTAGCTGTATCTGGAGGGGATAATGTTATCCTTCGTTTGTCTGATGGGAGCTTAATTAATTTAGGCGAATCTTCTAGTGGGATAACCACAAAAGACGGAGAAGTGAGCTATATAGGATCAAAACAATCACTTTTACAGTTAGATAAGGCTCAGAGTTTGGAGATTATAGTTCCTGCCCGCAGTCAATATCAAGTGGTACTGTCTGATGGTACAAAAGTATGGCTTAATGCCGGATCTTCTTTTAAATACCCTGGTTTGTTTAATGGAGATATCAGAAAAGTAGAACTTTTGGGTGAAGCCTATTTTGAGGTAGCTAAAGATAGAAATAAGCCTTTTATAGTTGTATCTGATGGCCAAGAAGTAAAAGTGACTGGCACATCTTTTAATGTCTTGGCTTATCCGGGAGAAAATGAGACCAAAACAACATTGGTTGAGGGCGAAGTATACGTTTATACATCTGCAAATTCAAAAGGAAAGAACAACAACCAACAGCAAATCAGGCTGTCGCCTGGAGAAGAGGCTGTCTATAGCCAGGGAGGATTTAAAAAACATGTAGCAGATATTGTGCTATGGCAACCGCCTGGAAAGAGGGAAATTTCTATTTTAAAAACACCCCTTTTGATGATATGATCAGGCAAATTGCCCGCTGGTATGATCTTGATATAGTTTATCAATCAAAAATACCGGAAGAATTATTTACTGGCGAAATGAATCGAAAGGTAGATACCGATGTAGTTCTGGATTTTCTTAAAGGCTCTGGAATTAAAGCAGAGCTGAGAGGAAAGACTCTTTTAATAGAATAAAAAACTAAACACTAAACTAATCTTAACCTAAAAATGATATGAGACTGAAAGAGAAAACTTAATACACCCGTGAAAAGCAATGGGAAGAAATGTTCGTACCATATCTTCCCATAAAAAAGCTTGGAAAAACTATCGTTAAAATAAGTTGTAAACTTCCAAACCTGCACAATTATACATAAATCCAATGGCAATAACAATCTCTGTAAGGTTGTGTTGTAGCTGTCTTTTTGTGTGGGTTATTAAAGTAATATTAATGACAGAAATTTTTAAAAATCTCATTCCATTTCATCAGGAATGTATTAAAAAAGTAACACTGGTTATGAAAATAACTGCTCTATTTTTATTTATAAGCTGCTTGCATTTAAGTGCAAAATCTTTATCTCAGACAGTTAATTTACAGGCAAAAAACAAATCTTTAACCGAAGTATTATCGGTAATAAAAAAACAAACAGGCTTTCTGGTTATCTATAATAACCGGTATGTAAAAGATGTAGGAAACGTATCTGTAACGGCAAAGAATATGCCCTTGGAGAGTTTTCTGAATGAAGTGCTGAAGAATACAGGGTTGACTTATGTTATTAATCAGAAATCGATATTAATCAAAAAAGTCGCGGAAAATAAGAAGGCACAGAATACTGATAAATCAATAGAAATTTTTAACCAGCAGAAAACGATTACAGGAAAAGTTACTGATGAAAAAGGTGAGCCTTTACCCGGAGTAAGTGTAAAAGTGAAAAACACGCAGACGAATACAGTTTCGGATGTAAATGGTAATTATAAAATCAATGTTCTAAATCGGAATTCGGTGTTGGTTTTTAATTACTTGGGGTTTGCTATGCAGGAAAAAGCTATTGGAGATAATAATGTGCTTAATATTAGTTTGGTACAAGAAGCTTCTAAATTAAATGAAGTAGTTGTAATTGGCTATGGTGAGGTAAAAAGAGGAGATCTTACAGGATCTGTAAGTGAGGTTAAAGTCGAAGATATAAGGAAAGCTCCGGTAGCAACATATGAACAGGCTTTAGCAGGACGAATTGCAGGTGTTCAGGTCTCTAGTGGAGAAGATCAACCTGGAAATACTATGGATGTGGTTATTCGGGGAGGAAATTCTTTGACTCAGAGTAATGCTCCATTATATGTTATCGATGGTTTTCCGATGGAAGATGCTAATGCTGCAGCAATTAACCCTTCAGATATAAAGTCAATTACAGTTTTAAAAGATGCTTCGTCTACGGCTATTTATGGAGCAAGAGGGGCTAATGGGGTAATTGTTATTGAAACAAATAGTGGGAGTGATAGCAGAACACGTATTACCTACAATAACTTTGTGGGGTTTCAGGAAGTGACTAAACGTATGCAATTGATGAATGCATATGAATTTGTTAAGTATCAAAATGAATTTGATCCTCAGTATGCAAATAGAGCATTTTTTGCTAATGGAAAAACATTAGATGATTATAGGAACGAACCGGTGATTGATTGGCAAGGCCTTCTTTTTAGAAGAGGACATGTTCAGAACCATAATATTAGTGTTAGTGGAGGGAATAGGATAACTGATTTTACTGTTTCAGGTTCAACTTTGAGAAATGATGGTTCTGTAATTAATACAGGGTTTAAGAGAAATACAGGAAGAGCTTATTTAAAGCATAATATCAGCCCAAAACTAAATTTTAACATCACAGTTAGTTATACAGAGGATGAATCTTTTGGGGATCAGGCGTCTACGGCAAGTACTTCAACACAATCTTATGCCAGTTATCTTATGTATAGAGTATGGGGATTTAGGCCTGTAGCAACGAAAGGAATGGAACATTTGGTGGATGGGCTAATGGATGAGGATGCGAATGATACTAGAGTTAATCCTTATATAGATTATTCAAATACTTTAAGAGTTAATAAAAATCAAACTGTTTTTGCTAATACAAATATTAGCTATAAAATAACTAAAGAATTAGAACTCAGAATCAGAGGGGGGGTAAATAACAGAACCTTAGAAGAATCATCATTTTATAACAGTGCCACAGCTAGAGGAAGTACTTTAGTCCCTGGTAATACAAAAGGTGTTAACGGAGGGGTAATTTATAGAAAGTGGCGAAGCTGGTTAAATGAAAATACTTTAACCTATAGTAAGAAAATTGCTAATAATAATCTGACGGCACTTGTAGGCTTTACAATGCAGGAGAACTCCCAAAGCCGGTACGGGATGACAGCAGAACAAGTTCCTAATGAAAGTCTGGGATTATCTGGTTTAGATCAGGGAATTCCGGGAGCAGTAAGTGCTTATACGGGTAAAAATGTTTTAATGTCATACTTAGGTAGGTTAAACTATAATATTAAGAGTAAATATTTGTTTACTGCAACGTATAGAACAGATGGTTCTAGTAAGTTTAGAGAGGGGAATAAATGGGCAGGATTCCCTTCTGCGGCATTTGCATGGAAGTTAAGGAATGAAAGATTTATGAGAAATCTATATTTTATTAATGATGCTAAATTAAGAACAAGTTATGGCGTAACGGGAAATAATAGAATTGGAGATTATCAAAGATTTTCAGAAATGAATATGCCTTTTTCTGCATATTATTCTTTTAATAATTCAACTCCATCGCCTGGAACCAGAATTTATTCTTATGGTAACGAGGATTTAAAATGGGAATCTACTAAGCAGCTAGATGTTGGTTTAGATCTTGCCTTATTCAAAAATAAAGTGAGTTTTACCGCTGATTTTTATAGGAAAGTTACAGAAGATCTTCTGCTTATGGCTAATGTTCCGAATAGTAGTGGTTTTACATCTATTTATAAAAATGTCGGCGATCTGTCAAATACTGGGATAGAGTTTAGCCTTGGTTTAAATCTGTTAAAGAAAAAGGACTTTTCATGGGATACTGACTTTAACATAAGTTTTAACAAAAATAAAATATTGTCTCTGGCAGAGGATCAAAGCAGGATTTTAACACCTATAAACTGGGGGAATTATAGTAGTGTAAACTTATATCTGGCGCAAGTAGGTGAACCTTCGGCGCAGTTCTATGGATTAATATGGGACGGAGTGTATGGTTATGATGATTTTAATATTGTGGGAGGGGATTATGTACTTAAAGATGAAGTCTCTACCAATGGTATGGCGAGATCTGTCATTCAGCCGGGAGATATTAAATATGTGGATGTAAACGGTGATGGAATAATAAATAACTACGATAATGTAGTTATAGGCAGGACACTTCCTGTTCATTTTGGCGGGTTAAATAATAACTTTTCATATAAAAATCTTTCGTTAAATGTGTTTTTTCAATGGTCTTATGGTAATGATATCATGAATGCTAACCGCATGTATTTTGAAGGAAATGTGGATGCCAGATCAGCATTAAATCAATACGCGAGTTATGCAGACAGATGGAGCCCTGATAATACTGGAAGTAACTTGTTTAGAACCAAAGGACAGGGGCCTGCCGGGTTTTATAGCAGCAGAACTGTTGAAGACGGATCATATCTGCGTTTAAAAACGGTGAATTTATCGTATAGTTTACCTCAGAAATTAACGAAGAAAATAAGTTCAGACAATATCACAGTTTTTGTGTCTGCACAAAATTTATATACATGGACTAATTATTCAGGTATGGACCCTGAAGTATCAGTTAGAAATTCAGCCTTAACACCCGGGTTTGATTACTCTGCATATCCAAGAGGAAGAACATATACTATGGGGCTTAAAGCAACTTTTTAAAGAATCAAAAAATGAAAGCAATAAAGTACTATCACTATATATTGGCATTGTTACTTATGTCATGTAATAAGTTAGAACTTCAACCAGAAGACTTTGTTAGTCCTGATGAATATTATAACAATAAAAAAGAACTTGAAATGGCTTTAAATGCTGTTTATGCTACATTTCAAACAAATGGTTCTTACGGCTCTTATTTAGCTAGGTTCGGATTTGATGCAGATGAAGGTTATAACGGAGTAGAGTTGAATTCGGTTTCCAACTATGCGGTTTCAGCGGCTGATGTTAAAATTCTAAGTTTTTGGCGAGATTACTATGGTGGTATTAAGTTGGCTAACACACTGCTTAAATATATAGACAAACCTACAGATATATCGGATAAAGAAAGGGATAGAATCAGAGGTGAAGCTTTGTTTTTAAGAGCCTACTTCTATTTTATGCTGGTAACTAATTTTTCAGATGTCCCATTAATTTTAGAACCCATGACTTCAGCTAAAATAGAAGAGCTTCAAATATCAAGGACACCAGCTAAGCTTGTTTATGAGCAGATTATAAAGGATATGACAACTGCCGCAGATTTAGTTTTAGATATTACAGAAACTAAAGGAGGTGGACGAGTGAACAAATCTGCTGTTTATGGAATATTAGCAAGAGTATGCCTGCATATGGCAGGTAATCCGTTAAAAGATTATTCCAAGTACCAGGAAGCGGCAAATTGGTGTAAAAAGGTTATAGACTTAAATATTCATAAATTAAACCCCGACTATAAACAAGTATTTATCAATTATATGCAAGATAAATATGATATAGAAGAAAGTCTGTGGGAGGTTGAGTTTTATGGGAATGGTTTAGGTATTTATGCTTCATCAGCAGGATATGTAGGTTCGAATAATGGTATTAGAAATTATGATGATTTTGAACTCGGATACACATTTACATATCTCAACACCACAGCATATACCTATAACGTATATAGCACTAATAATGACTTACGACGAACATGGAATGTTGCCTCGTTTTATTATGAAGGTAATCCGGCAGTAGAGAAAAACTGGACTACTACACGTATTTTCGATAGGTATCCGGGTAAGTTTAGAAGGGCTTATGAAATTTTGTTGCCTAAGCACAGAAGCAGAACACCTACAAATTATCCTCTGTTAAGATATTCTGACGTACTCCTGATGTATGCGGAAGCATTGAATGAAATTAATCAGATGCCAACTCCGGCAGCTTACGATGCAGTTAATAGGGTGCGCAGAAGAGGGTATGGAAAAGATCAAACTATAGCAGACGGAACCATTGATCTGACAGGATATAACTATTCGAGTTTCCTTAGTGAGATCAAAAAAGAAAGAACCAGGGAATTAGCTTTTGAAAATCTTAGAAAGGGAGATTTGGTCAGATGGGGAGATTTTTTAACAAGAATGAAATCTTGCTTAAACGACGCTTATGCAGCGCCTATTCAGACATGGATGGTAGAGAGAGCTATTACCTATTATAATAATGCTACTGAAAGAGATGTATTGTGGCCAATACCAAGCTCTGAACTTGATGTTAACCAAAAGCTTACCCAAAATTTAGGATGGTAATTTATAAAATTATGAAAAGGATATTTTATTTATTTCTTCTTCCTCTATCCATGTGTTTTTCATGCAAGAAGGAAAAAAAGATCGAAAAGTTAAATTTTGATGTAACAACAGAAAAAGATACATATACTGTTGGGGAAAATATTACATTCTTTTTCTTGGGATCACCAGATATTATTTCAATGTATTCAGGTGAAGCTGGGAAGAATTTCGATAAAGGTGATTATGCAATAGCAGTGAAGGGCGTTTCCGATAAAACACCAAGTTATTCCTATACATTTTCTAAACCGGGAATATATCATGTGGTCTTTAAAGCAAAAAACCAGAATATACATGGTAGTACAGAGGCTGTTAGAGAAATTAAATTGAAAATTGTTGGAGCATCTATCCCTGGAATTGTAGCTGCTGTGGATTATGAAGAAAACAGCGGCGGTGTGGTTAATGAACAATTAGATGCGGATGGAAACCAAACAGTAGACAATCTTTCAACAGGAGATTATCTGCTCTATACTACTACACTAGCTGAAAAAGGAAAAATTTTGCTGGAATTTTTAACAAAGGCTGATGAAAACTCAGTACTGAAAGTTTCATTATTAAGAGATCAGACACAGCTGTATGAAACCAATATAACTGTCAATAAATCTGACCACGATTATATTATGGCTTCGGGTGTACAATCTTCTCCGATTATTGATATTGGTGAAGTTATAATCAAAATAAAAGTAGTCAGTGGTAAGTTATCTTTAAAATACTTAAATGTTTCACTTTTAGAAGGATTTACTCTGCCCGGCCGGATACCTGCGATTGAATATGTTTCTAACCAGGGGGGCAGATTTGAGAATAGTGCGCTTGTTGATGGAGGGGTATTTTTAGGGGGGATAAGTAACAACGACTATTTTATGTATGATGTAAATGTGCTGGAAGAAGGCGAGTATAAAATAGATTACAGGATCACTGCCGCAAGGGTATGCACATTTGAAGTATCCGCTATTGAGCTATCAGGAGCAATCAATATACTTGAAAAAATTAATTTTCCAAGTACTGGAGGATGGAGCAATTGGGCTACTTTGTCTGGAAGTACGTTCTATTTAACCAAAGGCAGAAAAAGAATAAAAATAACCACCATAGCCAATGGGATGAGCTTAAGCTGGTTTCAGTTTTTAAGAGTTCAATAATTTATATATGAAGCACTTCTTTATGTGGCTGGTAGCAGGTATTATACTGCTTGCCAATAGCCAGCTTATTGCGCAAAATAACGGTAATAAAGTAAATATACCGGGAAAAATAGAAGCATCAAATTACAGCGATTCAGAGGGAGGAAGGTTAGAAGATAATACTGACAAGGAAAGTTTTAATAAGCATTTTTTAGGAGGTCTGAGAAAAGGATACCATTTCCTATATAATGTCAATATCAAAAAAGAGGGACAGTATGTGATCGATTATAGAATTACGGGAAGCAGAAAGTCGGCAATAAAGGTCAGCTTAATCGATCGTAGCGGGAAAGAACAGTTGATAGAAAACGCAGAATTCCCATCAACAGGAGGGTGGAGGCATTGGAGCACCTTTTCGGGCAAAGAAATCAATTTGAAAAAAGGCACTTATAAATTAAGGATAAGCATCATCAGTGATGGACTGAATATTAACTGGCTAAATATAAAACCCCTTAAACCTATAAAATCTATATCAATCCCGGGAAGAGTCTATGCGTCAGATTATATTGATGCTAAGGGAGGTAGGCTTGAAGAAGCTACCGACGAGAAAGGAAACCAGTATTTAGGCGGGATAAAAAAAGGCAACTATTTTACCTATGCAATCCATGTTAAAAATGATGGAAAATATGTATTTAACTATCGTACGACAGGTAACAGAAGGGCGGTATTAAATCTTAGCATTATAGGAAAGCAAGGCGCAGAACAGAAACTGGAAACTATGCCGTTGCCTTCAACAGAAGGATGGAAAAATTGGAACACCTTTCAGGGAACTATTATACAGTTGAAAAAGGGTGAATATAAATTAAAAGTATCTGTTGTTGATGATGGATTTAGTTTGAATTGGTTAGATATAAGGCCGCTTGAACCATACATCATTCCGGGGAGAATCAAGTTCACTAATTATTCTGAGGGTGTAGGAGGAAAGTATGAAAACAATTCTGATATCGATGAAGGGCAACAACTTGCAGGACTTAGAGCTAAAAATTACTTCATATACGATGTAAAAGTAATCAATTCAGGTACTTATCAGTTAGATGTTCGTTTAACGTCTCAGGCTGTCGGAAAGATAAAAATATCATTATCAGAAGATAAGCAGAATTTCTATGAAGCAGGTATCATTGAACTGTATTCTCCTCTAGGTTGGAAAAACTGGGATACATTAATCGCAGGCAAAGTAGCATTGAACAAAAAAATAAAGCAGATTAAAATAGAAATGCTCCAGGATGGCTTTATGTTAAACTGGATAGAATTTAAACCCATCAAAAATTAAAATATGAAGATGAATCAGTATTTTTTTTCTTATGTAAGTATTATCCTCATTTTGCTGGCTTGTAAAAAAAGCGATATAACAAAAGCAGAAGAACGGAAAGCCGATACAGTTCCATACAGATCTACAACATTGATTAGCGGAAAGCCTTTGGAAATTGGTACAGCAGATGGAGTAGGCAGGTTCTCGTTACAATCTATTGCTGTTTATAACATGGGTGTAGCGAATGTAGATAACGATAGCTATCCAGATATATTTTTGTGCTCAGACCAATGGCACCCAGGAACTTATTTATATCTCTTTAAGGGTTTTACGTCCAATAATGAACCGGTATTCTCGGAACCTATAAAAATAACTTTACCATTTCAGGATAACGGTAGAAACAAACTAAGGATATATCAAAATAAGAGTGGGAATATTCTTGGTTTTTGGCTTGAGGGAAGAGTCTTGAAATATGCAGAGTTTGATAAGAATAGCTACAGTTTTGGAACTGTTAAGTCAATGAATGTAAATAATCTACCCAGAAATCCATGGTTAGGATATATGGGAGTAAATCAGACAGATGACGGAGAATATGTTTTTTTCTTCTGCATAAAAGAAGATGGTGTGTTTGATGGGCCAATGCGCGGACCAGATGCTACCAAATACACAGCAGAAGGTTTTTGGCCTTACGATTTGCCTATGGTAGGCATTTACGCGGGTATTACAAGAGACCTGAACCAGACAGGAGTTAATGCCAGTCCAATGACCGGCTTAGACCAAACGTACTACGCATTCGAAAGTTTTGATGTATATAATTCAGGTAAAAGAAAATATGTAATTGCCGGAGCTTATTTAGGTAATATTCATGCTTACCCGTATTCAGACAATAATGGAGCTATAAAACTAGAATCAAAAAAATATCTTGTCAGAAGTAATGGAGATATGCATCGGAATCCTGCATTACATGCTTTCGGTTCTTATTTCAAAGCAGGAAATAAAGAAGGGATGATTGTAACCAGTGAAGGTGGAATATTTTATTACGAAAATACAAAGACTATAGATGAGAAAGGCAATCTTGTGTTCAAAGACCCGGTGCATGTCATGCAGACTAACTCAGAACTGTATGGTGGTTCGCTGGTAGTTCCTGAATTGGTAGACTGGGACGGCGATGGCAAACTGGATATTATCTCAGGTACTTCAACCGGAGAAATTTATTTCTTTAAGAACAGGGGAACAAATACCAATCCGGCATTTTTTAATCCGGAACCGTTAAAAGTAGGCGGAGAAATCATTAAAATACAGGGCGGATATAGAGAAAGCATTCAGGGACCCATAGAAACAAGATGGGGATATACATCGCCTACGGTTGTAGACTGGAATCAGGACGGTTTGCCGGATATATTAATGGGAGATGTGAGAGGGAAATTCACGGTGTATCTGAATAATGGAACTAAAACTAATCCTTCTTTAAGTGCCGAAAGGGGGCTTTATATAAAAGGCATGGATATGCATGGATCGTGGAGAGTAAAACCCGGTATAGCAAAAGTTGGAGACAGAATGATGTACGTATGTCTGGATAAAGAAGATGAACTCCACCTTTATTGGAGAATTGATAATTATAATTTGGAAGATGGCGGTAAGCTAAAGTTAACAACCGGTGAAGTCATAGAATCTAATTATGAAGTGGCGGGAGCTGTTGGCAGGTCTAAAATTACTGTTACAGATTGGGATGGAGATGGCATTTTAGATTTATTAATAGGTATTCCAAAATGGGCTTCTATTCCAAATAAAACCAATGGTATCCCTTATTTTCTTCCAAAAAGTGGAGCTACAGTTGTTTTTCTGAAGAATGCGGGAACCAATCAGGCACCTGTTTATGAGTATCCTAAAGTTTTAAAGCATAATGGTGAAAATATATTACTGGGAGGTCATGAATGTGGTCCTGCCATAGGCAATTTAGGGGGTGGACCAGCATTGATAATTGGTGTGGAGCAAGGACAGTATATTTATTATGATAAACAGAAACTAACATGGTAATAATTGAAAATTAGAAAACAAATCTGTCAAATCCGGTCTAATACAAACCGGATTTGTTGCCGGATTTATAATGTATAGACTTAAATAGAATTCATTATGAAAAAAACATTACTTTTTTGGGGCTTAGGTTTATTACTAAGTGACCTTACCTACGGGCAAATTTTTCAACAAAATTTCAGTACATCGCCTATGGTCTCAAGCTATTTTAATGCTACAGCTCCTGGCCAAAATCAATTCAATAGAATTGAAAATTTGACACATCAGCCATCTTCTATTGTTGATGAAAAATTGAGGTTTGAGAAAAAAAGTACAGGGAATTCTTCTGCCAATTTTACCAGATATACCGCGTTTAGTACCAATCCAACTTTTTTGCAAATAAAGTTCAAATATCAGCTTGTGGCAAATGGAAGTACCAGTACCTCTTCCCAATCTAAGTTTTTTGTTGGAGATGATTTTCCAACAAACGGAGCCGACCCAGAACTAAATTACAGCAATTCAATTCATAGTTTTTTTGAATTTTTCTATAGTGGTGTTAATGGAGGTTTTAAAGTGGGAAATGGAACAGCTTTATCTAATCAATATACAGGTCAACAGGAAATTACTTTTGTGATTAACAATACAGGTACTACAATAGGTTATGCCGGACCAAATGGTCAGCAACAAACTATCTTAAACGATACCTGGGATTTATGGGTAGGAACTGACAAAGCATTGGCAGGAGTGGCGGCCAAGAGCCCATCTGCATCAATCAACAAATTCATGTTCTTTGCCCGTTATAATGGTTTAACAGCAACTTATGAATTTGATGATTTTGAAATTCATGATAATACAACATTAACCCTTCCTGTAACATTTAAATCTTTTACAGCTAATAAAACTTCGAATGCTACAGTTGCATTGAAATGGGAAACAATAGAAGAAAAGAATAACTCTCATTTTGAGATTTATAAATCTACTGATGGTGAAAATTTTAGTTTCCTTCAATCCATATCAGCTAAAGGAAATGATTTTAAAGGAATTACTGCCTATGCTATAGAAGATTTGAACCCAGTTACAGGTGATAATTACTATAAATTAGTCCAGATAGACAAAGACGGAACGAAATCCGAATATCCAAATGTTATTTCTGCCAGAATTGCAGTCTTAGAACCTCAAGTTAAAATATTTACAAAAGGAGAAACACTAGAGTTGGACATTGTTCCGCTTAAAGAAGGTTTAAATGAACTTGTAATATCTGATATTTCCGGCAGGGCAGTATACGTGAAAAATGTGTATTTAAGTATGGGGAGCAATAGATTAGAAATTAATAAAGGTTTATCATCAGGCGTTTATATAGTGTCTTTAAAATCCAGTGATAAAAACTTAAGATTTAAGTTTTCTAAATAGTTTATAAGGGGCTGTTCTTCTCTTTAAGGATTATGATAACCTTTGAGACAGCCTCTTTTTTATGTTTTAATATGAGATAATGTTTAAGTTCAATTCAAGCTATTTATGTTCGCTTTCAATAAAAATATTTTTTCAGTTTTTATTAATAAGCTTCATTTCTACGGTTTTTGCAGGAAATAAAAAAAGGAAAATACCTGGTGAAATTATCGCCCATCAGGCGGTAGAAACCAATCAATTTATCGGATCTCCAGGTTTATGTGTTTTACCTAATGGTTCTTTATTAGTAACACATGATTTATTTGGTAAAGGGTCGACAGAATTTATTTCAGCACAAACAAATGTTTATCTATCTGATAACAAAGGAAAAAATTGGCATCAAATAGCTATGATTGACGGACAATTTTGGTCTAAACCATTTTATTATAACGATAAACTTTACCTTATAGGTACAGATAAACATCATGGGAATCTCATTATCAGAGAATCTGTAGACAGTGGTCATACCTGGTCAAATCCGGTTAATTCTCAGTCGGGTCTTATTTCGAAGGGCGAATTTCACTGCGCTCCTACACCGGTAATCGAACATCAGGGATACTTATGGAAAGCAATGGAAAGGGCTGATGGCGAAATTAAGCGTTGGGGTAAAAGGTATAGTACATTTATGCTTTCAATAAAAGTAGGAGATAATCCTTTGGATGCTAAAAATTGGCGAATGACAAATCACTTGCCATATGATTCAACATATTTGAAAGGAAAATTTGGAGCGTGGTTAGAAGGAAATGCTGTGGTTGGCAAGAATGGAGCTATTTATAATATACTTAGGGTTCATACACCTGCCGATATTTATGAGGAACATGCTGCAATTGTTGAAATAGCAGATAATGGAGCAACCTCAGTATTTGATGAAGTTAATGGATTTATAAAATTTCCCGGAGGTAGTAAAAAATTCTCTGTTAAATATGACACAAATTCCAAAAAATACCTGGCCATAGTAAATTATGTACCTAAAGAATTTAGAGGTGAAATACAATTAGACAGGGTACGAAATACACAGGCTTTAATCTCCTCAACTGATTTAAAGAATTGGACCGTTCATAAAATCCTATTGCATCATCCAGATAGAATTAGACATGGATTTAACTACATAGATTGGGAGATTGTAGGAAATGATATTATTTATCTGTCCAGAACAGCTTATGATACAGAATCAGAGCAGGCTCAAAACTATCACGATGCAAATTTTTTGACTTTTCACAGGCTCAAAACCTATCGTAAATCACTAAGAAAAAATATAGAAGAATTCAATAATTACAATACTTCAGATAAGAGATGAGAAAACTGATAATTACAACTTTGCTTTTAAACTTTTTTTTAATTAGTTATGAAACATTTGCAACAGATATTATACCTAAACCATTGTATGCTAAAAATACATCAGGTTTTTTTTCAATAAATGAAAAAACGATAATCTATATTAGCAACGAACCTAAAGATTTTGAAAATATTGCAATCCAGCTATCTGATGAAATCTTTAAAATAAAAGGGTTTAAACCCAATATAAAAATATATGACGGGAAAAATCTGAAAAAGAATCATATTTTATTAGAAAAAGATCAAAAAGCAGATACTTTAGGTGGCGAAGGCTATGGATTAAAAGTTAAACCTGAAGGAGTCGTTATCTCAGCGTCACAAGCGCATGGTGTTTTTTATGGAGTTCAATCGTTAGTTCAGCTTATAAGGAACAGTTCTGAGGGCAAAATATTGGGTGTAGAAATATATGATAAGCCAAGGTTTGCATGGAGAGGGATGATGTTGGATGTTGGACGTTATTTTTATTCTACAGAGTTTATTAAAAAACTGATAGATAATCTGGCAGTATATAAAATAAATACCTTTCACTGGCATTTAACAGAAGATCAGGGGTGGAGGATTGAAATTAAAAAATATCCAGAATTGGTTAAAAAAGCGGCATGGCGATCTGAAACATTGTTTGGTATAGGCCTAGATAAAAACTGGATAGATAAAAATCCTCACGGAGGCTATTATACACAGGAAGAGATAAAAGATGTTGTCAGATATGCACAATCTAAATTTATAGCGATCGTACCTGAAATTGAAATGCCAGGACATTCCAGTGCAGTTTTAGCAGCAATGCCTCAACTTTCATGTATCGGGGGGCCGTTTCAGGTACCCGGTAAATTTGGAGTACTTAAGGAAGTCTATTGCGCAGGAAACGAAGAAACTTTCAGGTTTTTGGAAGATGTACTGACAGAAGTAGCGGAGTTATTTCCCGGAAGCATTATACATATTGGAGGTGATGAATGTCCTAAGGACAGATGGAAAGTTTGTCCAAAATGTCAGGAGAGAATTAAAAAAGAAGGGTTAAAAGATGAACATGAGCTGCAAAGCTATTTTATAAAAAGAATAGAGCAATTTTTGCTTACAAAAAATAAAAACATTATTGGCTGGGATGAAATTCTGGAAGGAGGATTGGCTCCAAATGCGATGGTTATGTCTTGGCGAGGGACAAAAGGGGGAATTGCTGCTGCTAAAATGAAGCATGATGTTGTAATGAGCCCCAATACACATCTGTATTTTGATTATTATCAGGGTGAACCGGATTTAGAACAGCCATATGGTAGAGTTAGGGCCTTACCCTTGCCAATTCAAAAAGTATATGATTATGAGCCTATTCCGTTGGAATTGGACAAGGAAGAAGCAAAATATGTGAAAGGCCTACAGGCTAATGTTTGGACAGAATTACTGCATACGCAAGAGGCCGTGGAATATATGATATTCCCAAGAATCACAGCCGTTGCTGAAGTAGGGTGGACATCCGCGAGTTCTAAAAACTGGAGTGATTTTGCAAGAAGGTTAGAAAATGAATGGTCATTTTATGAAAAAGAAGATGTTAATTATGCCAGAACTATAGACAATGTTTGGTTTAGTTCAAGTATTGATACTTTGAACTCAAAAGCTACGGTTACATTGACTTCTTACAGGCATGGAACAGAAATAAGATATACGCTTGATGGAACCCACCCTACATATGATAATTCAATTTTATATACAAAACCCTTTGTGGTGGATATGCCCTTGTCTGTAAAAGCAGCCATTTTTATAAGTAAAAAAAGGGTCGGTAAGGTAGTCAGAAGAACTATAGCCGTAGTAAAATAGGATATAAGAAACAAATCTATGTACCATAAAACAAATAAAAATGAATAAAATTATTGCATTTGTATTTGTGCTAATTCCGGTAATTGTAAAATCTCAGATTAATTTACCGTCATTTTTCACAGATAATATGATTCTCCAAAGAAACTCAGAAGTTAATTTTTGGGGATGGGGGAACAGAGGAGGAGAAGTTACCGTTATACCTTCCTGGTCTAACGAAGTGATAAAAGTAAAATCTACCGCACATGGTCGTTTTAATGCAAAACTGAAAACTCCAGAAGCAGGAGGTCCTTATGAAATTACCATCACGTTTGGGCAGTATAAAAAAGTGATCAAAAATATTCTTATAGGAGAAGTTTGGTTATGTTCTGGTCAGTCAAATATGCAATTAAATTCAAATGACAAATTGAAAGAGATGATAGATGAATTGCCTGATGCGATGAATCCGCAGATAAGACTATTGCAGGTTAGTCATATAGCTTCTTTAAATCAACAAGATAATATTTTTGATTCTTGGAAAGAATGTAATTCCGAGACCGCAAAGGGATTTAGTGCTATAGCCTATTTTATAGCTAAACAATTAAATGGAGAACTAAATGTACCCGTAGGCGTTATCAATTCAAGTTGGGGAGGTACTACTGCAGAGGTTTGGACACCAGAAAGTATAATTAATGCAGATGAAGAATTATCGAAAAACGCTAAGAAGTATAAACCGGGTATAGCCAGACCGCATGAAGCTGGGGCTCTTTGGAATTCAATGATAAGACCTTTTGTAGGATACAATATTGCCGGAGCATTTTGGTATCAGGGAGAGGCTAATATATCACAGTATAGTTCATACCATAAATTATTTTCAGCACTGATTAAATCCTGGCGAAATGCCTGGGGATATGAATTCCCATTTTATTATGTCCAAATAGCACCTTATGATTACAAATCTAAACCGGAAGAACAAAGAGGAGCATTATTAAGAGAACAACAAACACAAACATTAAGTTTGCCTAAAACAGGGATGGTGGTAGTTACAGATTTGGTGCCAGATATAAAAGATATACACCCTACCCGAAAAAAAGATGTAGCTCAAAGACTTGCCAGTATAGCTTTGACAGAAGTTTATCATAAAGATGCTGTAGATTATAAATCACCTGTCTATAAAATTCATAAGGTAGAGGGAAATAAAATAGTTATAGACTTTGACTATGTACAAGGTAAATTGCAAGTAAAAGGTAAAGAGATTACAGATCTTTTCATTGCAGATGATTCCAAAAACTTTGTACCGGCCAGTTACAAGATTGATAAAAATAAACTGGTAGTGTTTAACAAAGACGTGAAAAAACCTGTAGCAGTAAGATTTGGATTTACTGATATATCTATACCCAATCTTTATAATGATAAGGGACTACCAGTTTCTCCGTTCAGAACAGATCATTGGTAGTTATCATCGTAATACATACATGCATTTAATAAATATTATCTTTATTTTTATATCCCTTCTTTGTTGTTTTATAATAATTAGCAACAGGACTAGTCATTTTGCCATATTATAGGAAATAATCATAATTGAGCCATCTTGGGAGAAAGTAGGTGGTCAATGTAGAACTAAATTGACCACACTATTTTTCTACGTATCTTTATAACAATAAAACTGTGTCAATTTTATAAAATAAGCAGAGAAAGGAGCTATCTATGACTAGCAAAACAGCTGAAAAAGATACCTCATATCTTCCGGTAGCGTGGGAGTACCGTGAAACTATTGAAGAGCAGATTAGTAAAAAAAGCGAGGGAAAGATATTTTATTTTGGAGAGGGAAATCAGATAGAAGAAACGCAGGGACCGGTGGTGGGAATGAGAGAGGAAAAGAATGCCGGTGTATTTATTATTACAGCTAATGGTTGCGCGGTAAGAATAGACCGGATTATTACCTTATTTGGTAAAGTTGGTGCAGCTTATGACGAATATGACGCCTATGCTAATGCTTGTATGGACTGTAACGGCGGTTATACTAAAGAAGAATTGGAAGAGGACTAATTCCGTATTTGTTATTCAATGGATATAGAAAATTCTAAAGCCTATAATTTATATAAGAAAATGGGGTTTGAAGAGTTGGGTGACGTTATAAATGGAACTACTATCTTTATGAAATTACCGGAAATTCATCATTACGGGTAATGGTAAACTTCCGGTTTTTAGATAGTAGACAAGACAGCTTTTTCCGGTTTAATTATATCTTTTTATTTTTAATATGTTTCGGATATCCTCAGGAATATTGGTTAACAGATTATATCCTGTTACATTTTCTATATCCTTAACAGTGACAATATAATTCCTCCAGTCACTGTTGATATTTTGGATGTTGGGTGTATTAACAGCGATAATGATGGTATTAGCATCAATACGGGAAAGATCGTTGTTGCCCTCGGGAATAGCAATTACTATTTTCCATATATTAGAAGGAACGGTTACCCGTCCGTTATCAATAGCATCTGAATATCCCGAACTGCCAGTACCTCCCTTACCATAAGAACCCATAATAATATAACATTCATAGCCTATAGAAGCATATTTATCACGGATAAAATTCTCCATATTTTCCCATGTCCCCTGGTTGTTTTTTGGAGATTGGGGGATAATATTAGTCATCAGGAAAGTAGCGTTATTGGCATTTGGATCTGTTGTTCTGTCACCCGATGGACAATTATGTCCTCTGTCGAAACCAGAATATTGGTAGCTGGTTTGGCTAACCTGATAAAAACCAATAGGGAGTTTACTATCAGCTCTAAAATTATCTTTTCTGCTCCCCGAGCTATAATCACTATAGCTTAGATGCCAGCTAACCCAATTTGGAGTTCCTCGGGTAGCACTATAAGACTCAGCATAATACTTCTGGTCTATAAAGTATTTCTCTTTAAAAAGTATGCAGGGTTGTGCATCATCGGGTATACCCAGAAGAATATTTGAATTATCAGTAAAAGAAGGATTAAAATTACCACACTCGTTGCCGTTATTATTGCCTGGGATTTCAACTTCAATTTCCTGACCGGGCGGTGGTGTAGGTTTTTGGGGTTCCTCATACGATTTTTTACAGGCTACAATCTGTACTGTAAATATTGTGATCCAAAAATATCTAAAAATTAGTTTATGCATCATAGCTGCTTTACTGTTCTATTGGTTTTACAAGAGTGATATAAACAGGAAAGTGATCACTAAAACCACCCACGTATCTATCAAAATCAAAGGTTCTTTTCGGATACCCTTTATATTTTCCCGAATTTTGTATCATTTCTTCTCTTTTATAAATACCAGTCTGATAGAAATAGTATTTATCGGAAGATTTGTTGGTTACGTTTTCAGAAACAATAATCTGATCAAACAAAGCCCAGGCATCTTGATAGGCTATTGTTCCGGTACCTTTTTTATAGATATCTTCCCATGGATTATATAATTTTCCTTTTATGGCACCCGTTGGTGTAGACGAGGTTTTTAAAACTTTTACAACACTGGGATCGGTAGGGTTGTCGTTTAAATCACCCATGACCAGAATGTTTGCTTTAGTATTGACTTTTAAAATAGCATCAATAGCAGTTCTGCACACCAGAGCGGCTGCGGCTCTTCTGTCAGCAGATGCAGAGGACCCACCATATCTGGAAGGCCAATGGTTAACAAATATATGGTACTCTTCGCCAAGTAACTTTCCTTTTACCCAAAGTACATCTCTTGTTTTTCCTTTATATCCATTAGCTGCAGCAGGCAGGTCAACATATAGTGCCGCACTGGTATCTACTTTAAAATATTTGGGATTATATAAAAAACCAACATCAACACCACGTGCATCCGGTGAATCGTAATGTACAATTTGATAATCCCTGTTTTTTAGATTTTCAGATCTGCAAAGATCAATAAGTACATTTTTATTTTCAATTTCAGAAACTCCAAGTATGGCAACGCCATCAGCAGATACGTTTTTGCCAATCTCAGAAATAACGGAAGAGAGTTTTTCAATCTTGTCTGTATAAACTTGTGAATTATATTTTTTCTTGGAAGCAGGCAGATACTCATAATCATTTATACCTGCCTGATGTATGGTGTCGTATAGGTTTTCCAGATTATAGAAGCCAATATTAACAACACTAAATTCTCTTTTTTGTGCATAAGCCTGAAAAAGAGCTAATGAAAACAGAATGGAGAAAAGGAATTTTTTATGCATTTCTTGTATAATAAAATGCAAATATGGAACTGTAATATAAGTTCTGTGTTAAGCCATTTTTAAGATAAATATATTTTTGTTTTTTCTGTTTTTGGATGTTAATGTAATCTTAATGAAGTGGTTATGTTAAGAAAATATAGTGCACTTACTTTTGAATCCGGTAAATACGCTGAAAAATATTTACCGGAATAATAGTAAAAAAGCAGGTTCAATTAACAAATTACACTTTAGAACTGAATGGCCAAACAATTACATCCTTTAATGGTAGCAGCAGTTATGCTGGCCCCATCATTGGTTTTTGCACAGTTGAAGACAGATACAACAGAGGTGCAGCAAATGAAAGAGGAACTCCGGAACAATATCCCTATTGTAGTTTTAGATGAAAACGATTCTGAAAATGCTACAGGAAGCGGGGGACAAAGTATATCTTCTGTTTTATATGGTGGCAGAGATCCCTATTTTTCAGGAGTTTTTAATTTTAATGTAGCTCGTTTTAAGATAAGAGGCTATGATAACTCTTATTCTGAAACTTATATTAATGGCGTATCCATGAAAAATTTAACCAATGGATATATGCCTTGGAATTTGTGGGGAGGACTCAATGATGTCATGAGAGGCAAAGTGGTGAGCTATGGTTTACGTCCCGTTGATTTTGCTTTTGGAGATATAGGTGGTGCTACAGCTATTGATATAAAAGCATCCAGTCAACGTCCGCAATGGAGCGCCAGCTACGCACATGCTAACAGAAATTATAATAGCAGGCTTATGTTGAGCTGGGCTTCTGGAATGAGTAAAAACGGATGGGCGTTTGCTTTCTCTGGTTCTTTTCGCTATGCAAAAGAAGGTTATATTGACGGAACTTATTACAATGGAGCATCTTATTATGCAGCTGTAGATAAGAAAATTAATGATAAGCATTTATTGTCTTTAGTTACTTTCGGGACACCTACGGTATCTGCCGGACAGGCAGCAGCAACTCAGGAAATGTACAGTCTGGCGGGTACAAATTACTATAATCCATCATGGGGATACCAAAATGGAGAGAAAAGAAGTGCTAATTTAACTACAACTTTTCAGCCCTACACCATACTTACACACGAATGGAAAATAAATCAACAGTCTGAACTAAATACCTCGGTAGGTTATTCTTTTGGAGAAAGATACCGAACTGCATTAGATTGGTACAATGCTGCGGATCCACGACCTGATTATTACCGTAATCTACCGAGTTATGCAACCAGTCAGGCAGCCAAAGATATTCTTACAGACTTATACAGCAATAATGAATCTTATAGGCAAATTAATTGGAACCGCTTGTATGATGTAAACAGGTCGAGCTTGATGGAGTTGAATAATAATGGGACGATAGTTTCGGGGCGCAGATCAAGATATATACTGGAAGACAGAGTAACAGCATCTAACAAACTTAACTTCAATTCGGTATATAATAATCAGCTTACCGATAAGATAAAACTTACCGGAGGATTGCTTTACAATACACAAAGAGACAGAAACTTTAAGCGTGTAAATGATCTTTTAGGGGGCGATTTTTATTTGAACATCAATCAATTTGCAGAAAGATCTTATCCTAATGATGATAATGTCAATCAAAACGATCTGGATAATCCAAACAGAGTACTTTATAAAGGTGATGAATTTGGATATGATTATTATTTGAATGTAAGAGAGGCTAAAGTTTTTGCTCAGGCAGAAGCAAAGACAGATTATTTAGACTATTTTTTAGCTGCATCTTTCTCTAATACATCCCTTTGGCGTGATGGGTTGGTGCGTAATGGATTGTACCCTATAAGTTCTTTCGGGAAATCCAGAGAATATACTTTCAATAATTATAATCTGAAAGGTGGTTTAACCTATAAACTGGATGGGCGTAACTATTTCTATGCAAATGCATCGGTGGGGAACAGAGCCCCTTTTGTAGAAAATGTTTTCATTTCGCCACGTAATAGAAATACATCTCAGGCAAATGTAACTTCAGAAGATGTTATAAGTGCAGAAGCGGGGTATATCTTAAACTGGGAAAAACTGAAGCTTAGGGCAAATGCTTATTACGCTTCTTTTAAAAATGGAATGGATGTGTTGAATTATTATGATGACAGCTACCAGAATTTTGTTAACTACGCACTTTCTAATATAGATAAAGAACATTATGGTGGTGAGTTAGGAATAGAAGTGCCTTTTTATAAAGGATTTAAATTTGTAGCGGCGGCCAATATTGGAAGGTACTATTATACATCAAGACAAAGGGCTATAGTTACGGTTGACAATAGTTCGGAAATATTAGCGGATGAAATTGTTTATTCCAAAAATTTTAATGTTGGACAAACACCACAAGAAGCCTATACCGCAGGTATAAATTATCAAGGGAGAAGAAACTGGTTTTTAAACCTGAATGTTAATTATTTTGACAGGTATTACATAGCTATTAATCCCATCAGAAGAACGGAAAGGGCATTAAATGGTGTGCAGGCTGGTTCGGAACTTTGGTATTCTATTCTGAATCAGGAGAAGCTCGAAAACCAATATACCATGGACTTATTTGGAGGTAAGAACTTTACTTTAAAATCCGGAAAAACACGTTTACCATTTTCGTTTATATTGGGTGTAAATAACCTGTTGAACAATAAACAATTAGTTTCTGGCGGATACGAACAATTACGTTTTGATTTTGCACAAAAAGATGCCAATAAATTCCCAGCAAAATACTATTACGCATACGGGATTAACTTTTTTACCAGTCTTACTTTAAGATTTTAATGAATTAACAACTTTTTACAATTAAAGAGATGAATATGAAATTAATGAAATTAGGTAGCATGATAATGCTATTATTTGTAGCCCTAACAGGCTGTAAAAAAACTTACGATGAGCCACCTTATCCAGAAGAACCACAGCTGGAAGCAAATATTACCATAGCTCAGCTATTAGCTAAATATCAGGGATCACCACTTGAAATTACAGAAGACCTGGTACTAAAAGCATTGGTGGTAGGAGACGATAAATCGGGAAATATTTTTAAAAAGATCTTTGTTCAGGATCAGACAGGTGGTTTAGATATAGAGATAGATGCCAATAATATCCACAATAATTACCCAACAGGAAGCTGGGTATACATTAAGGCTAAAGGACTAACTTTAGGAACTTATAATGGATTGTTAGAGTTGGGTTTGGGAATAAATACCAGTAACCAACCTGTGCGTATTCCGGGAGCGGTGATTGATAAATATTTGGTTAAAAGCTATGCTGTAGATGTGATGAAACCGGTTCAGCTTTCTATTAATCAGTTAGATAATCAATATCTAAGCATGCTGGTAGAGCTTAAAGATGTTCAGTTTGATGATAGTGAGTTGAGTAAAACTTATGCGAATGCTACCAATCCGGCATCTACACAAAATAGAATTGTTAAAGATTGTAACGGTAACCAGATTACTTTGCGGATGAGTGACTATGCAAATTTTGCAGGGGAAAAGGTTGCAAGAGGAAAAGGTTCTTTAGTAGGTATTTATACCATATTTGGAACAACTAAACAATTTATGGTAAGGGATCTGGAAGATATGAAAGACCTGACAGGTGACCGTTGTGATGGAAGTTCGGGAGGTGGTGATCAATCTGGGTCTGAAGAGCTGATTTCTATCAGTGAGTTGCGCTCTAAATTGGCGATAACCAGTCCTAATGATACTGAAGTTAAGTTACCTGCCAATACCAAAATAAAAGGGATAGTAGTTTCTTCAATAGCAAACGAAAGTCAATACAATTTAAGAGTACAGGAAAAAGGAGGAGCGGGTATTTTAGTTTATGTATCTAGCGGTGGATCAAATACATTTAATTTAGGTCAGGAAGTAGAAATCAATACCTCAGCTCAATCTTTGATTGTTTATAACGGAGATTTAGAATTAAAAGTGCCTTTGTCTAATATTAAAGCAGTAGGTACAGGAGCAATAACACCAAAAACAACTACTATTACAGAAATTAATTCTAATATTAATAACTGGACATCAACTGTTGTTAAATTGGAAAACCTTACCGTAACAAAAGGGGCTTCCAATTCAAGTGGTTTAAATTACACGCTTACCGCAACAGACGGGTCTATAGTAACTTTTGTAAGAACTACTTCGGGCATTACCATACCCGATAATTTAACATCAATTACAGGATATCTGTCTCTATATAATGGAACAAAGCAACTGACTGTACGTACAGCTGCTGATGTGGTAGCAGGAACAGGAAATCCTAATCCCGGAGGAGGAAATACGGCAACTTCACTTACAGAAGATTTTAGTACGTTAACTGCAGGTGGTAATACGGCCAGTACAGGCGATAATGCGCCTAGTGGAACAAAATGGAGTGGAAATGAAAATTTCCCAACTGTAGAGTCTGCCTATCCTGCAGGTGGAATGGTTAAATTGGGTACAGCTTCTTTAGTGGGGTCTATAACCAGTAAAAAACTAGATTTGAGTGGTAATGGCGGAAACTTTAAAGTAAAATTAGATGTAAAAGGATGGAGTGCAGCTTCGGGACAAATTGTTGTTAAAACAAGTTATGGACAAGAAAAAACGGTTTCTTTTACTGCTAAAATGGGCGATCCTTTAGAAACTTATACGCTTGACTTTACGGGGGGAACAAGTGAAACAACAGTAACTATATCAACTATCAGTACCAGCCTTAGAGCATTTATAGATAATGTGAGTATTGCTAAATAACAATCAACCCAAACATAAATAACCAATACAAAAAGTCTATCGGTAAAATATTGCTTTTCCGGTAGGCTTTTTTCTGTTTTTAATCATGTCCCAGAATTTATAGTTGGCCCACCAGAGAAAATATTACTTTTCTGATGGACTTTTCTTTTGATTCCGTAATTTCTCTATAAAGGCTGTTTGTCTGCTTAATTTTGTTTTTTCCTGTTTGGCAGTTAATAACCATATCAGATACTCCTTTTTACAGGTATAGCTCAACGTATTAAAAAACGATTTTTCTTCCGGAAAAGAATTGAGGAGATTATCCAGGTTTTCGGGCAGGGTAATTATTCTGTTCTTGACATCAATAAATTCACCCAACTCATTTTGAGCAATAGACTCGTTGCTTATGCCAGATTTTTTAACAGTATCAATAGGTTTGATTTGTAGTCCTGTCCAGTTCTTGTCAATAGCTATAGAGGCAACAGGTCGTAATTCATATTTCTCCAAATCTTTCCAGGATGACATCATTTCCAGATCACTTTTTATGTTAGATGTCTTTTTAGGGTAGCATATCCAGCATAAGCTACTGGTTGTGATAGCAATATGTAGCTGATTTAAGGATGAATATAATACGTTACTGTTTTCAACAAATAAAATAATTACGTCCTGATCTTTTGCCGTAGT
This sequence comes from Pseudopedobacter beijingensis, assembly GCF_042678145.1. NCBI lineage: Bacteria > Pseudomonadati > Bacteroidota > Sphingobacteriia > Sphingobacteriales > Sphingobacteriaceae > Pseudopedobacter > Pseudopedobacter beijingensis. The sequence goes on from NZ_JBHUDG010000001.1 coordinate 32,265, forward strand.
TACCAGCTCAAAATCTTTATGAAGCCCATTCATGAAATCAATAAACTCAGAAGGGGCATTAGCTAAGTATACTTTTTGTCCCGACTTTATCTTTAGTTTCTTTATTAATGAAAGCTCCATTGTTGTTTTTTTACTGATTTAATTTCGAGAAAAAGTCCCATAAAACAATCCCTGTACTAATCACAATATTAAAAGAATGCTTAGTCCCAAACTGAGGGATTTCTATACAAGAGTCAATCTGTTGCATTACTTCTTCGCTAACACCATTTACTTCGTTGCCAAAGAACAGAGCAAATTTTTCGCCATGTTTCGGTTCAAAATCCAATAAGCTCACGCTATTCTCTGCCTGTTCAATAGCAATAATTTTATAACCTTTTTCCTTCAGATCCGATACCGCATCAGCAACTTTATCAAAATATTTCCAGTCTATAGATTGTGTGGCGCCCAAAGCTGTTTTTTCTATTTCGCGATGTGGCGGAGTAGCAGTAATTCCACACAAATACAAAGAATCTACAGCAAAACCATCAGCAGTTCTAAATGCAGATCCTACATTATGTAAACTTCTAACATTGTCTAAAACAACCACAACAGGCAGCTTATCCTGCTTTTTAAATTCTTCAACACTTGGGCGGTTGAGTTCATCTAATTTGAGCTTTCTCATGTTGCAAAGATAAATAGCTGAATGATGTATATGCTATAATATTTACTGATATTTGCCATTATGATAGAAAAGCTGAACCCTTACTTACAAAAATTAGGTATAGAAAAACTGAATAACATGCAATTGGAGGCATTACAGGTGGCAGAAAAGCATCCTGATATGCTCTTGCTGTCTCCAACAGGATCAGGGAAAACGCTAGCTTTTTTATTGCCACTTTTGTTAAACCTTAAGTTTGACCAGAAAGGAGTTCAGGCTGTGGTGGTGGTTCCGTCCAGAGAGCTGGCACTACAAATAGAACAAGTGTTTAGATCTTTGCAAACGGGACTGAAGGTAACTTGTTGTTACGGGGGACATTCTGTTAAAATAGAAGAAAGCAGTCTTTTGAATGATGCACCAGCATTGATTATAGCAACTCCCGGACGATTATCGCATCATCTTAGGAAAGGTAATTTTGATGTTTCTACTATTAACTATTTAATTTTAGACGAATTTGATAAATCTCTGGAGTTGGGTTTTGATGAGGATATCAGTTTTATTTTTGACGAACTGTTTAAGGTAAAAGGCGTGGTGTTAACATCTGCAACTCATTTTGAAGAATTACCTTCGTATGTTGCTGCACGTGATTTTTTTCAATTAAGCTTTTTACAGGAAGAGGTGCATAAACCTAAATTATCTGTAGAGGTTATACATACGCGGTCAAAAGATAAATTAAAACTGTTGCTTCACACACTTTGTAAATATCCTAATCAATCAACGTTGGTGTTTTGTAATTTTAGGGAAGCTACAGAGCATGTTTATGAATTGTTGAGACATAAGGGGATTTCGGCGGTTATTTATCATGGAGGGTTGGAGCAACAAGATAGAGAAAAGGCCCTGGTAAAATTCAGGAATGGCACAGCTTCCATTATTGTAAATACGGATCTGGCATCGCGGGGTTTAGATATTCCGGATGTGCAACATGTTATTCATTATCAATTGCCTTTAAATGAAGAGTCTTTTATCCACAGAAATGGAAGGACTGCCAGGATGAAAGCCGATGGTATGGTGCATTTGTTGCTCTCGGAAGAGGAGTATAAACCTGAATATATTACTGATTATACGGAAACAGATTTTATAAATGAAGATTTGCCTTTGCCTGAACCTACAGAATGGGTAACTTTTTATATTGCTGCCGGTAAAAAGGATAAAATTTCTAAGATGGATGTGGCAGGCTTATTCTATAAAAAAGCTTTTCTGGAGAAAGAGGATCTGGGAATGATTACCCTACAGGATAAAATGGCTTATGTGGCTGTTAAACGTAAAAAAGCAAGGGCAGCTTTAGATTTGTTGAAAAACGAAAAAATAAAAGGAAAGAAATATAGGATAGGTATAGATAATTAAAGCTATATCAAAAGGACCTTGCTATTGCGCAAGAAGCCGCATCATCGTCAATTTAAACGAGAATTGACGATGATGTGGTATTCAGGTAAGGAGATTGCTAAAATGGGGTGTTTACCCCCTTTCACTAGGTCAGAAGGGGGTGTGTCAAAAGAACTTTGTCCATCCCGAGCGCAGGCAGGCGATGGATCTCTTTCAGAATTACTTAGATAAGAAATTTCTCTTCATTATACTCATCGAAATGACAACGTTTTTATTTTTGATACAGCTATGATCCTCTTTTATTAAATGTCAGTCATCATCTATTTAACCTGAAAAGAATTTCTTTGTATAGTATGTGCACTGAAATAACCTAAGGCATCTCCACTGATATTTGAAACAGGATTACCCGCAGATACAGGTGGACCGCCACCTCCGGTTATCTGCACTAAAGAATAGAAGTATTTATAAACTTCCGGACTGATGCAAAGAAACTCTACGTCAATATTGTCGTCTACTTCAATTTTGGGGTCATCTGTATAAACCGTTCTGTTGACATAGCGGCCATTGTCAAATTTATCATTACTCACAAAAAAGCCTTTATAAGGTACTCCATTATTTTTGATAATATAACGGTAAGCGTTACCTTCTTCCGGTGGATCCTGATAGTGCAGTTTTAAGAAGTTTCTTTTCTCGTCAAACATAGAAACCTGGGTTACCGAAATAGAATCCAACACTACCTTTTCGGGCATTACACAACTAGCCTGATATGTTTTGTCGTTTATAGTTACGGCTAAATAGTACTTCTTGCCTGATAACCCTTTGAAAGAAGCAGAGTACAATCCGTTGCTTTCTTCTGTAAGATGATAAAGCTGACCGTTTTCTTCCTGGATCATAACTGTTGCCCCACTAATTTCTTTAATGGCAGATTCATTTTTAAACGGAACGGTTTCGCTTATTTTTACAAACTGTTTGCCCAGTTCATCCGTTACATTCCCTTCAATAACCAGTTTGGGTTGGTTTTGGTTAACATCAATATCAATTACCTCTTCGCATGATGACAGGAGGAGGGTAAGTACGGCTATAAAGCCTATATTTTTTACAGCATAAATTAGTTTCATGATTACTAAAATTTAAAGTTCCACGTTACAGAAGGTATAATACCAAAAAGAGTAGTTTTTACAGCTTCTGTTTTGGTAGGATCGTTTTCGTTTTCTCTGAAATCAATAGAATAGGCATTTTTTCTATTATAAACATTATAAAGTCCAAAAGACCAACTGGATTGGTATTTCCTGTTTGGATCGCCTTCCAGTGTAGCCGAAAGGTCCAGTCGGTGATAAGCTGGGGTACGGTAACCATTCCGTTGCGAATAATAGAACAGGGTGTTTCCGTCTATCTGGTACTTACCCTCGGGGTAAGATATAGCATTACCCGTATTGTACACAAATGCAGAAGAGAATACCCACCTTGCATTTGCTTTGTATATACCTACTACAGAGATGTCGTGTGTACGGTCTTGCTTGGCATTAAACCATTTTCCGTTGTCTATTCCGTCAAAACTTCTTTCTGTTTTAGAAAGCGTATACCCAACCCATCCGTTAAAATTGCCAAATTTCTTTTTGAAGAGAAGTTCTATACCGTAAGCTCTGCCATCGCCGTATAATAAATCGGCTTCAACATTTGAATTACCTCTTAAATCAGATCCGGTTTTATAATCAATCTGGTTTTGCATCCATTTGTAATAGACTTCGGCAGAGAATTCATAATTATCATTTTTAAAGTTATTGAAATATCCTAAAGCTACCTGATCTGCAATTTCAGGCTTGGTATTGTTACTGCTCATGATGTAAATATCTGTAGGCGACGTGGTAGTCGAATTAGACATCAGGTGCAGGTTTTGGGTGTTTCTGGTGTAAGAGGTCTTTAAAGATTTATTGTCTGCAAGTTGCAGGCTGGCAGATAATCTGGGTTCCAGATTGAGATAGGATTTTACTACTTGCCAATCTTTGTAATATTTGCTTTCTGTAATATCTCCATCCACATCATAGGTATTAAAAGTACCTGCTCCAATCATCGAAAAAGAGTTTAACCTTAATCCGTAGGCCACGTTGAAGATGTCCGAAACTTTCCAGTCATCGGTTACATAAACAGCTCCTTCAAAACCTTTTCTGTTCTCAATTTTAGATTCGTTGACGCTGGATAAACTGCTTGCGGTTATTTTTCCGGGGTCAATAGTGTGGTGAATAAGGTTTATGCCAAATTTAATATTGTGCTCGTTGGCAGCATATTGGAAATCTTGTTTCAGGTTGAAGTCTTTAATGGCAGAACTTACTTTAAAGTCGTTAGATTCCATTAAGCTTTCTATCCGGTAATCGTAGTTAGAATAGATTAATGAAGTATTTCCAAATAATCTGTTAGAAAATATTCTGTTCCATCTTACGGTAGCAGTAGTGTTTCCCCAATCAAAACCAAAGGCATTTTTTAGGTAAAGGCGGTCGCGTCCAAAATAACCGGATACAAAAATGGTGTTTTTATCGTCCAGAATAAAGTTGGTTTTAGCGTTAAAGTCATAAAAGTACAGCTTGTTACCTCTGATGCTGGAGTCGGGAGAAAAAGCCAGAAACATATCGGCGTAGGTTCTGCGTCCACTAAGCATGAAAGAGCTTTTTCCTTTAGAGATAGGTCCTTCTACCTTTAGTTTGGACGATATCAGACCAATACCACCTTCAATACCAAAATCGTTTTTGTTACCGTCGTTCATCCTGATATCCAGGACCGAAGCAAGCTTGCCACCATATTGTGCCGGCATACCGCCTTTAAATACGGTTACATCTTTTATGGCGTCTGAATTAAAGGTAGAGAAAAAACCTAGCAGATGCGAGGCATTGTAAACCGGAGCTTCGTCCAATAATACAAGATTATGGTCTACTGAACCTCCTCTGACATGGAACCCTGAGCTTCCCTCGCCAGAAGAACTAATACCTGGTAGTAGTTGGATGGTTTTTAAAACATCTCTTTCACCAAAAAGAACGGGTATGTTTTTAATGTCCCTGACGTTCAGTTTTTCTACACCCATTTGTGGGCTGGTTACATTTTCGTTTCGTCTTTCTGCATGTACTACAACCTCTTGTAAAGTAGTAGAGGTTTGCATCTGATAGTCCTTTTTAAGGTTTGTAGCCAGTTTTATTTCTTCATTGATAGTTTGATAACCTACATAACTTATACTTACCCTATAATTTCCTTTGGGTAAGGTAATGGAATAGAATCCATAAGCATTGGTGACGGTCCCTAATTGTTTATCTCCTGATATTTTTACTGTGGCCCCTATCAGGGTTTCACCTGTTTCTTTATCGCTAATTACTCCATTAATGGTTGATGAAGCTTGCGAATGTGCAGATAGATAGGTGGTTATGATGAGTAAAGGAATGAGCAGTAATTTTAGATTGCGGTATAGTGACATAAAATAAGGCGTAGATAACTTTAATAGTTGCTAGGATGTGTTTTTAGATTAAGTTGTTTGTTATGAGTGTATTGAATGTTTTTTTTGTAAAGCTATATTTTTTGATTTAAATGTGTATTGTTCATTATCAGATTGTTGCGTGTTAAATTTGAATATATCATAACGGATGATAATAATATCCATCTGTTTTTTATGATTTAAGACGAACCGTTTCTTTAAAAGTTACACTATATATACCGTTTTTTATTTTTTTTCTGTTTGTTTGGTTTCCAGATCCATCAATTCTATTTCAAGAGCCGTTGCTGATATTTGTATTTCCCTGAAAGAGAGGAATAACGAAATCATCAACAAAAAAAGGCTTGCTCCAAATACATATTCGGCGATGTCGTTTTGATTGTAATAAAGTAAAAACATACACAGTACACAACAAAAAAAGCTGAGTATACCAAAACCCTGCATATTCCTGATCAGAAATATACGTCTTTTTAGATTTTGGATCTGTGCCAGTAAGCGTTCTTCTTTATTTTGAAGATAAATAGGTTTTATGCTTCTGATTAAGTTTGCTAAAGCCAAAAATCTATTGGTATAAGCCAGCAGTAATAAGGATATTGCTGAGAATAATAGGGCAGGGGTCGTAAGTTCCATAGTCTGCATTTTATTTGACGTCTAAGATTTGATGTTGTTTACCGTTAATCACAAAACTATCGCCTGCCTTTTTTCTGGCTATTTCTTTAGCTAAAGGTGATAGGGGAGAAATGTTCATGATTTTTATACCGTTTACCTGCAACTCGCCAATACCTGCCGCAATAAACAGATTGCCAATAGATGTTTTTACAAGTGCCCCTAGGTTAACCTCTTTGGTGTCTTCGGCCCGTATTTTAAAAAACTGTTCCTTTTGTGCAAGCAGTTCAGTAAGTTGTTTTTCAAGCATATTTATTTCCTGTTGGAGCATTTCACGAGATGTTTCGTATTTGTCGCCCATACTACTTTTGGTATCGTTATTAGATTCACGTGTTTGGGCAATCAGGCTGCGGAGATTATATTCTTTCTCTTCCAGTTTAAGGATAGCACTTTGTATAATATCTGTTTTGTTCAAGCTCATGATATTCTGAATATGTACAAAACTACAGCTTTAGTTTCTTTAAAACCCTTTTTGTTCTGGATAATAGTGCAGGAGATTCGGAAAGCAGGTTGAGCTCCAGAATATTTAACAGTTCGTCTATTATCCATTTTTCATTAGCAAGTACCAGAGAAAGGTTGTACAATATATCTATGCAGTTGCATTTAATGGCAACGGGAGTATCTTCAAAAATTAGCCAATCAAAACTTCCTTCCGTCAAAGGTTTTAACTGAGCTGCTGATAATTGATACCTTTTGATGTAGGCAACATTAGAAATGCGCATGGCAATTTTAGAATAATGCCGTTGAGCACTCTGGTTTTGCTGCAGAGGATAATGGAGAAGAAAATCTTTCAATATAATAGTAAAAGAATCTTCTATGTTCATGAAAATTTCTTCCAGTAACCAAGCCGCTCTGAATACAACTTGCTGTTCTTTTTCGTTTTTACAGATACTGTAGACATCCTTTGTAGCTATGTTTTCTGTTTTAACCAGCTCCGTTAAATTTAAGATATCAGCTTTGCCGTGATTTTCTTTTAAAAAATTAATAATGTCTTGTTTACCCCATTTCATCTTTTTACAATAAACAGGAGAAAGATAGTTTTTTTCATCCATAGTCTATAGTCCATCGTCAATGGTCCATCGTCCATTGTCTATAGTCCATGGTTCTCTTTCTTGCTGTTAAAATTTACAAAGATAAAACGTACATTTGCCGCATGATTACAGTATCTAATTTATCTCTACGTTTCGGAAAGCGTACGTTGTTTGAAGATGTTAATTTAAAATTTACTCATGGCAATTGCTATGGAATAATAGGGGCTAACGGAGCGGGAAAATCTACTTTTTTGAAGATATTAACTGGCGAAGTAGACCCAAGCACCGGAAGTGTTAGCTATACTCCTGGCGAAAGAAGGGCAGTACTTAACCAGAACCATGCGGCTTTTGATGAATTTGCAGTGATTGATACCGTATTACAAGGTCATGAAGAGCTGTATAAAATCATGAAAGAGAAAGATGCTATCTATATGAAAGAGGATTTTTCTGAAGAGGATGGGATTAGAGCCGGAGAGCTGGAAAACCTTTTTGCTGAAATGGATGGGTGGAATGCTGAAAACGATGCCGCTACTTTATTGAGTAACCTGGGCATTACAGAAGATAAGCATTATAAATTGGTGAATGAGCTGGATGGTAATGAGAAAGTAAGGGTATTATTAGCACAAGCTTTATTTGGTAATCCGGATATCCTGATTCTGGATGAGCCTACCAACGACCTTGATATAGATACTATCGCCTGGTTAGAAAACTTTTTAGCAGATTATCAGAACATTGTATTGGTAGTTTCACACGACAGGCACTTTCTGGATACGGTTTGTACACATATCGTAGATATTGATTTTGGTAAAATGAACATCTACACCGGTAACTATACTTTCTGGTACGAGTCTTCTCAATTGGCTTTAAAACAAAAAGCCGATCAGAATAAGAAAATGGAAGATAAAATTAAAGAGTTACAGGAATTTATTCGTCGTTTCTCTGCCAATGCTTCCAAGTCTAAACAAGCAACCAGCCGTAAAAAAGCTTTGGATAAGATTAGTGTAGATGAGATTAAGGCTTCCAGCAGAAAATACCCGGGAATTATGTTTAACCAAATGGTACGTGATGTTGGCGATCAGGTATTGCAGGTAGAAAAACTGACTAAGATAGTAAATGGGGAAGTGCTTTTTAAAGACCTTACTTTCACAATTAATAAAGGAGATAAAGCCACTTTTCTTTCCAATAACTCTTTAGCAACCACAGCACTTTACGAAATACTTTCTGGTAAGGACACAGACTTTACAGGAGAGTTTAAATGGGGAGTTACCATAGTACCGGGATATATCCCTAATGATAATTATGAGTATTTTAATGGGGTTGAAGATAATCTTGTAGATTGGTTAAGACCTTATTCTAAGACAGATAAAGATGAAACCTTTATTCGTGGTTTTTTAGGCAGGATGTTGTTTTCTGGTGAAGAAGTTCTGAAAAAATGTTCTGTACTTTCCGGAGGGGAGAAAATGCGTTGTATGTTCTCTAAAATTATGTTGGAAGGACCTAACTTAATTTTATTAGACGAGCCTACCAACCACCTGGATTTGGAATCTATTACAGCATTAAACAACGGACTTAAAGACTTTAAAGGTGTATTACTGTTTACATCACGTGACCACGAGTTAACAGAAACAGTGGCTAACAGAGTAATAGAAATTACACCTAAGGGAGTGTTGGATAAACTAATGTCTTATGACGAATATATTTCCAACGATGTGGTTAAGGCACAAAAAGCAGAACTATATTCTTAGGATCTTAAATTCTTTGAAATAAATAGCGGGGGGATTGTTTCTAGTAAAAGAGACAGTCCCCCTTTTCTTTTTAATGTTTTCTAAAAAAACATTGTGCTGTTGTATTGCTTAGCAATATCTAGTTTTAGTCCTAAAGTGAATACACTAGGTTCTTTTTTGCCAAGAGCCGTTCTCCCAAAAGATACCCTCTGTTCAGCATAAATTTGCACAGGTCTAACCGGTTGGTAGATAATACCAGAAATTAAGTCGCTGGTTCTGAATTTTGAATTAATAGGCAGATCGTTTCCTACAGGGATACTGGTAATATTTGTTTCGGGCACATAAAGGTTGTAGCCCAATAATAGCGCATATTTTTGAAACTTATATTTACCAAATACTTCAGCTCCATTAGCATCGTATACTACTGTAGGTTTTAGCGTCCCTAATGTTGGATGAACAAGTTCGCCCTGAGTAAAATCCCCGTTTTTTTGATGTACAAGAATAAAACCAAAATCTATTTTATCGCTATTGTATTTGGTGCCAAAAGAAAAATAAACAGGGTTGCCGGTAAGGCCAATTACCTGATGGTTATTAATAAGTGGCTCATTCAAAAAAGCCCTGTTGTAGGCAAGCCCAATAAGAAACTCTTTGGTAACCTGTATTTGGGATGATAAGCCATAGCCATCTATAAACCTGCTTTTATTACTATTTCTGGCCTGCATTTGTGCACCTAAAGAAACCGGTCCAAAATGGTTTCTGTAAATAATAGCCTGGTCTGCCCGTCCTGTCCCGCCTTCACCACCATCAGTCCCGCCAATAAATGTAGCAGATGCCCTTCTGCCAAAAACACTAAATTGATCAGTATAAGAAGTTATATCACGATATACACCCCATTGTTTTCCAAATGTAACCGTACCATATTTATGCAGATCTATACCTAGGTAACCTAGCCTGTTACCAAAAACCTGCTGTGTTTGCGAAGGTTGTACAACTAAAAAACCTCCGGCCAGATCTCCATCAACGTTAAAAGAAGAACTACCTTTAAACATGTTGAGCTGCACCTCAGTTCCTGCAATAAAGCTCACTCTGTTGTTACCAGCCGATAAACGCATCCCAATTTTTGAAGCATTTTCCTGAAGCTCCATTTGTTCGTCATATACAGCCAAATGTCCACGTAAACTAACATAAGGTTCCAAAGAAACTTCAACAGAGTCTTTGGGGCTTTGTGCATAACTTAGGGATAAGGTAAAACCCAGGCAAGAAAGTAAAATAAAGTATGTTTTTCGCATCATAATATCCAAGCCCTTTTAAAAATACCAAACAAAAAAGTTTCTGCATTTTATAAAGAGATGGATAAAATTAATAAAATAGTTGAAAGTAAAATGAAGTATAATAGATAGGAGAGGGCTAGATAGGATTGTATAATTATTTAGAAATAGAGAGAGGGTAAATAAAATCAGGTAAATTTATACTATAGTAGCTGAAAATTGTTTACTGATGATTTTCCGCTACCATAGTATAAAACAGATAATGAGCCTTATTAAACAGCCGTATATCCGCCATCAACAAGGTAATAACCCCCTGTCATAAAAGAAGATTGCTCTGTACTTAAAAACAAAACAAGCTCGGCTACTTCTTCCGCCTTACCCAATCTTCCTATCGGATGTTTAGCTATTAATGCTTTTTTATGGTTTTCATCAAGCTGAGCAAGTAAAGGGGTATCAATATAACCAGGTCCTACAGCATTACACCTGATGTTTTTTTGCCCATATTCTGCACCAATATTTTTAGTCAATCCCACTACGGCATGTTTGGCAGCCGTATAAGCCGAAGACATAGGCGCAGCAACAGTACCATGTATAGAAGCCATATTTACTATAACACCGCCACCATTTTTTTCCATAGCCAATAGTTGGTACTTACAACCATAAAAAACACCATTAAAGTTAATATCTATAACTTTTTTCCAGCCATCCAAACTATATTCTCCAGTTAAATTAAGTTCTCCGGCTATCCCTGCATTGTTGCAGGCAATATCCAATTGCCCAAATTTTTTAAGCGTAGCTTCCACCAAAGCCTCATTATCCTGAGGTAGCGAGCTATCTGCTTTAAAGAATGCGGCGGTTCCACCAATTTTTTCAATTTCTTTTACGGCTGCCTGTCCGGCATTTTCATTAATGTCAGACACCATAACTTTAGCACCTTGTTTAGCATACGCTAAAGCAACAGCAAGACCTATTCCAGAACCTGCTCCGGTTACCAGAGCCACTTTGTTAGCTAATTTTTTCATTTTATTTATATTTTTCATGTGATAATGGTAAGTTACAGATTATCGCAAGGTAATTTGTCAGATTAATTTCATTTGGTTTAAACACAGGTTGTTGTATGGAAATTGTTACCCGGAAACCCCTTAGCTACAAAATTAATATAGCATCAGCTAGAGATAACAGCTGTTAATTTTGAGCTAGATTTACTTATCGAATTTGTCCTCAATTTTTCAAGACGAATTTAAATATATCCAAATAAAATTGTGTAGTTCATTCAGAATAAGTATACTTGAATGTATAGCGATTTCAACGAATCAACAGATTATACAGTCTAAAACCCCTGATTTATAACTCCACCTATTCTCCACCTCTAGTCCACGTATAGTCCGCCTATTCTCCACTGTATCTGGTCTATACCCGGTCTATATCTGGTGTTATCCCTGTGTCAGCCCGATGTTATACAAACAAGCCATTTGCTTTAGGTAAAACTCCTGTATTTAATACCATAAATCTAGCTTTATTACAATTCCAAACGCCAATAGATAGTGCACTCATTTTAATGTTATTAGAAGATCATAGCTGTTATCTTTTAGACTGAAAATTACTATGGCATAATCATTATGAGTGATATACCAACCGTTGTGGTATGTTGTAGATCGAAAAAACAAACTGCAATCTGAGTGGTTTATTTGACTTTTTCTAAATTTTTTTTCTGCTTTAGAACAATTTTTTGTGTTAGGTGTTTAAGCTGTATCTACTATTGAAAAAACACTTATGAAACTTAAACACTTACCTTTTTGGGGTTTGCTGGTGCTACTTTGTTTAAAACTTAGCGCTTCAGCCCAACAACCTATAGTACCAGGAAGTACAGATAATTTTGTTACTACCTGGAAAGTAACAGCAGAAGATACCAAAATTACCATTCCTACTGTTGGATTAAGCTATAATTATGATGTTTATTGGGTATCTATCGCAGATCCAAATGTGTTTGGCTTATTAGCAGGACTAAACTCTTCTGAGGTAATCGACTTCGGTGCTGAAGGTACTTACAGGGTAGAAATTAGTGGCGATTTCCCTCGCTTTTACCTGGGTAATAATGATGATAGGCTGAAACTGTATAGCATAGTCCAATGGGGAAATATTGAGTGGGAATCTATGGAAAGTGCTTTTAGAGGGGCTGAAAATATGGTTTATGAAGCAACGGATAAACCCAATCTGAGCCAGGTGACCGATATGAGCTTCATGTTCGACAATGCCAGAGCTTTTAATGGTACAATTGGAGACTGGGATGTATCTAACGTAAAGAAAATGAAACAAACATTTACTAATGCTATTTCCTTTAATCAGGATTTGGGCTGGACTGTTTCCAATGTAACAGATATGGGGCTCATGTTCTGGGGAGCTACTGCATTTAACGGAAATATCAGCAATTGGACTGTCTCTGGGGTAACAGATATGATTTCTATGTTTTTTGGTGCTACTAACTTTAATCAAGATCTGAATTGGGATGTGTCCAACGTAAAAAATATGTCGATGATGTTTTCCGGTGCTGTTAAATTTAATGGAAATATTGCCAGCTGGGTGGTGTCTTCTGTTGAGAGTATGGAATCTATGTTTTATGAAGCGAGAGCGTTTAATGGAAATATAGGTAGCTGGGATGTATCTAAGGTGACAGATATGAGTAGCATGTTTCGTGAAGCTGTTAATTTTAACCAAAACCTCAATTGGACTGTTTCTAATGTGAAAAAGATGCATTATATGTTCCATGATGCTTCTTCTTTTAATGGTGATATTACCGGATGGGACGTGTCTGCTGTAGATAATATGGAAGCTATGTTTTGGGGGGCTAAGGCATTTAACGGCAATATAGGAAATTGGACAGTATCCAATGTAATCAATATGAAACATATGTTTCATGATGCAGAGGTTTTTAACCATGATCTTCATTGGAATGTTTCTAAGGTAGAAGATATGAGTTGGATGTTTGCCAATGCTAAAGTTTTTAATGGCAATATAAATAATTGGATAGCTCCCAATGTAAATAATATGAGCTATATGTTTAGGGGGGCTGAGATGTTTGAGGGAGATATAAGTGATTGGGAAGTTCTGAATGTAACTGATATGCAGAATATGTTTTTTAAAGCTTCCAGGTTTAACGGAAATATAGGTGATTGGATTGTGTCTAAGGTAGAAAACATGGCGTATATGTTTAGGGAAGCAGCTGCATTTAATCGTGATTTAAGATGGGACGTATCTAAAGTAACCAGAATGGCATACATGTTCTATAGCGCTTCTGCTTTCAATGGGAATATAAGTGGATGGGTACCTTCCAGTTTAGAGAGTATGGAGAATATGTTTAAATATGCTTCTTCTTTTAACAGCGATATAGGTGGTTGGGATGTTTCTAAGGTAGGAAATATGAATAGTGCGTTTAATGAAGCTACTGCATTCAATCAGTCTTTAAGAAACTGGAAGATAGCGTCTGTTACCAATATGGCTAATATGCTGGATAATTCTGGTTTATCCAGAGAAAACTATGACGCTACTTTAACCGGATGGAATACCTATAACGAATCTCTTTCAAGTCCAATTACCGGAATTACGTTGGGAGCAAAAGGTTTAAAGTATTGTAAGTCTGCATCAGCCAGAGAAAATTTGATGACTAATAGGCAATGGAATATACAGGAAGATCTAGAAGAGTGTCCACGTCGCTTTATTACCACCTGGACAGTGCAGGCAGGAGATACTGAAATAACCATTCCTACTAGTAGTACTTATGCCTATAATTATGATGTTTATTGGGAGTCTACCTCTGACCCTAATGTGAAAGGATCATTTGAGGGGGTGACAGCAAATCAGGTCATTGACTTTGGTGTTGCCGGTACTTATCGGGTAGAAATTGGTGGCGATTTCCCTCATTTTTACTTAAATAATCATTCTGACTACGGGTCTAAATTACAAAGTATAGATCAGTGGGGAGATATTCAGTGGAAATCTATGAATAGTGCTTTTAAAGGAGCGAATGAGATGGAATATAATGCAACAGATCTGCCTGATCTCAGTCAGGTTACAGATCTGAGCTATATGTTTTTTGGTGCTAAAAGTTTTAATGGAGAAATAGGGAGCTGGGATGTGTCCAATGTGAAAGATATGAGCTATATGTTTTCCTGGTGCGATTATTTTAATCAGGATATCAATAACTGGAATGTATCTAAGGTAGAAAATATGAGCTATATGTTCGATCGTGCTGCCAGGTTCACAAAGGATTTAAATAAATGGAATGTCTCTAAGGTGAAAAATATGAGCTTTATGTTCTATAGAGCATTTCTATTTAATGGAGAAATAGGGAGCTGGGATGTGTCCAATGTAGAGAATATGAATGGTATGTTTAGTAATGCTCCTCTGTTTAATAAAGATATAGGAGGTTGGGTTGTCTCCAATGTACAGAACATGAAAGAAATGTTTGATCATGCCGCTTTATTTAATAAAAACGTAGGAAATTGGAAGGTGTCTAATGTGGAGGATATGAGCGGCATGTTCCATTATGCTACTGTTTTTAATCAGAATCTTAACAAGTGGGATGTAGCTAAAGTGAAGGACATGAGAGATATGTTTGCTTTTGCCAGAGCCTTTAATGGGGATATTGAAGATTGGGAAGTGTCTGGTGTGAAAAATATGGGCAGTATGTTTTCCAGTGCCAGATCTTTTAATGGAGATTTGAGTAAATGGGCTTCCAAAGTAAGTAATGTTACCGAAATGGGATCTATGTTTTTTGGTGCTTCTATTTTTAATGGAGATGTTAGCAGATGGGAGGTAGGGAACGTAACAGATATGAGTTTTATGTTTTCGGGAACGCAGCTTTTTAATAGAGATCTTAGCTACTGGAATGTTTCGAAAGTAGTTCTTATGCAGGCAATGTTCTCTGATACTCGTGTTTTTAATGGAAATATAGATAACTGGGATGTGTCTAAGGTAGTTGATATGAGATGGATGTTCTCTTATGCAGAGTCTTTTAATAGGAATATAGGGCAATGGACAGTATCCAATGTAGTGTCTATGTTAGAGATGTTCAAAGAAGCTGCTTCTTTTAATTATTCTTTAGGCAACTGGAAAATAGAATCAGTTAACAACATGTTTAGAATGTTGGATGGCTCTGGTTTGTCTAAGGAAAATTATGATGCTACTTTAATCGGGTGGAATACCTATAACGAATCTCTTTCAAGTCCAATTACCGGAATTACGTTGGGAGCAAAAGGTTTAAAATATTGTATGTCTGCGTCAGCCCGAGAAAATTTGAAAATTAATAGGCAATGGAATATACAGGAAGATCTAGAAGAGTGTCCACGTCGCTTTATTACCACCTGGACAGTGCAGGCAGGAGATACTGAAATAACCATTCCTACTAGTAGTACTTATGCCTATAATTATGATGTTTATTGGGAGTCTACCTCTGACCCTAATGTGAAAGGGGAGCTTAAAGGGGTGACTGGTAATCAGGTTATTGATTTTGGTGCTGTCGGTACTTATCGGGTAGAAATTGGTGGCGATTTCCCTCATTTTTATATGGATAATAATGCCATCAATGCTCCTAAATTACATAGTATAGACCAATGGGGGGATATTGAATGGAAATCTATGTCAGATGCTTTTGCTGGTGCGGTTAATATGGAATATAATGCAACAGATGTACCAGATCTTAGTCAGGTTACAGCTATGGATGGTATGTTTCAAGCTGCACTTAAATTCAATGGAGATATAGGAGCTTGGGATGTATCTCATGTCAAGAATATGAGACACACTTTCTCTTATGCTGCTGTCTTTAATGCAGATATTAATGATTGGGATGTTTCTAATGTAGAAGATATGAGGTATCTGTTTTATGGTACTGCCTTTAATCGGAATCTAACCAATTGGAAAGTATTCAATGTAAATAATATGGAAAGGATGTTTGCAGCGACTTCTGATTTTAATGGAAATATAAGTAACTGGGATGTATCTAACGTAAAGGATATGAGGGCTATGTTTGATGGGGCTGTTAAATTTAATGGAAATATCAGCAACTGGAAAGTCTTCAATGTTACTGATATGACACTTATGTTTGCTAATGCAGCTTTATTTAACCAGGATATAGGTAATTGGAATGTGTCTGGTGTAAAAAATATGCAAAATATGTTTTCTAGTGCTTCAAGTTTTAATAAAGACCTGAGGTGGGATGTATCTAAGGTAGAAAACATGAGTGGTATGTTTTCCATGGCTTCTCAATTTAACGGAGATATAAGCAGTTGGGATGTATCCAATGTAAAGGATATGAGTTATATGTTTTCCTGGTGCGATTATTTTAATCAGGATATTGGCGGGTGGGCGGTTTCGGCTGTGAAGAATATGTCCCGTATGTTTCAGAATACCACCTCTTTTAATAAGAATATTGGAAATTGGGATGTGGCGGCTGTAAACGATATGAATGGTATGTTCTGGGGAGCTACAGCCTTTAATCATACTTTAGGTAATTGGAAAATAACCTCTATAGTCAAGATGGAAAATATGCTCGATGATTCTGGTTTGTCTAA
Organism: Pseudopedobacter beijingensis; assembly: GCF_042678145.1. Lineage (NCBI taxonomy): Bacteria > Pseudomonadati > Bacteroidota > Sphingobacteriia > Sphingobacteriales > Sphingobacteriaceae > Pseudopedobacter > Pseudopedobacter beijingensis. Next base: position 49,012 of record NZ_JBHUDG010000001.1, read on the forward strand.
GGAAAATTATGATGCTACTTTAACTGGGTGGAATACCTATAACGAATCTCTTTCAAGTCCAATTACCGGAATTACGTTGGGAGCAAAAGGTTTAAAATATTGTATGTCTGCATCAGCCCGAGAAAATTTGAAAACTAATAGGCAATGGAATATACAGGAAGATCTAGAAGAGTGTCCACGTCGCTTTATTACCACTTGGACAGTACCAGCAAATGATACTGAAATTACTATTTCTACAAATAATGTTCCTCATCTGGATCCTAATATCAGCAGTTACACCTATAATTATAATGTTTACTGGGAGTCTACGACAGACCCGAATGTGAACGGCTTATTAGGAGGGCTAACCTCTTCTCAAACCATTGATTTTGGCTCTGCCGGTACTTATCGGGTAGAAATTGGTGGCGATTTTCCTCATTTTTATTTAAATAATAATCAGAATAGCAGATCTAAATTAAAAAGTATTGACCAATGGGGAGATATTCAATGGGAATCTATGAAAAGCGCTTTCCATGGAGCAGAGAATATGGTTTATGCGGCAACGGATAAGCCAGACCTGAGTAAGGTGAAGGAGATGGATAGTATGTTTGAGGGGGCAATTGAGTTTAATGGAAATATCGGTAATTGGGATGTTTCGAATGTAACCAGTATGTCCTCTGTTTTTCAGCGGGCTACTAAGTTTAATCAAAATCTAAACGATTGGAAAGTGCATAATGTCCAGAATATGCGTATGATGTTCTCTTCTGCTACAGCCTTTAATGGGGATATAAGTAGTTGGAATGTGTCCAGTGTAATGCGTATGGATAATATGTTCTCGGAAGCTACTCAATTCAATCAAAATTTAAACGATTGGAAAGTACATAATGTATCGTTAATGTCTATGATGTTTTATAAAGCCAAAGCTTTTAATGGAAATATAAGCAGTTGGGATGTGTCCGGTGTAACTAATATGAGTGGTATGTTTATGGATGCTACCAAATTTAATCAGGATATTGGCGGATGGACGGTTTCGGCAGTGGAGGACATGTCTCTTATGCTTTACGGCGCTGCCTCTTTTAATAAGAATATTGGAAACTGGGATGTGGCGGCTGTAAATGATATGAATGCCATGTTCTGGGGAGCTACAGCCTTTAATCATACTTTAGGTAATTGGAAAATAGCCTCTAGGGTCAATATGGACAATATGCTCAATAATTCTGGTTTGTCTAAGGGGAATTATGATGCTACCCTTATAGGTTGGAATACCTATAACGAGAGCCTGCCCACACCAGTTACCGGAATTATTTTAGGGGCCAGAGGTTTGAAATATTGTCGTTCGGGTGCGGATAGGGATAACTTGATGACGAAACGGTCCTGGAATATTCAGGGAGATCAAGAGGAATGTTCGGTGCTTACGGTTGTGGCTGATCCCGGGCAGGGGAAAGTGTATGGAAATGACGAGCCTTCCGTGTATACTTATACCGTTACAGGTTTTGATACGGGAGACGATGAGCAGATTATGCAGGGAGCATTAACACGTGTACAGGGAGAACAGGTGGGGGCATACAATATTCTACAGGGAACTTTAAGTGCTCCGTATTATACTATTAATTTTCAGAGTTCGCAATTTAATATCACCAAGGCTCAACTGACTGTAACAGCAAATGCAGGTCAACAGAAAGTCTATGGGCAACCCAATCCATCAGTTTATACCTATGCAGTTAGCGGATTGACCCATAGTGACACCGAGGGAGGAGTGCTTACCGGTAGTCTGTCTCGTGTACAGGGAGAGTCCGTAGGAGATTACACCATTACGGAGGGGAGTTTGCAACTGACAACATTGGGTAGCCAGAATTATACATTATCCTTCCTGTCTGATAAGTTCAAAATTACTCAGGCTCAACTGACTGTAACAGCAGATGCAGGTCAACAGAAAGTATATGGACAACCCAATCCATTACCTTATACTTATACGGTTAGTGGTTTGGTCTATGGAGATACAGAAGCATCAGTGCTTACTGGTAGTTTGTCTCGTGATGCTGGAGAAGTTGTGGGAAATTATAATATTATCCAAAATACTTTAAAACTGACCACTCAAGGTAATTCCAATTATACATTGGACTTTAAAACTGACCAATTTAAGATTACTCCGGCGAAGTTGACGGTGATTGTAAATGCGGGTCAACAGAAAGTATATGGAAAACCAGATCCATTAGTCTATACCTATATGGTTTACGGTTTGACTAATGATGATATCCAGGGAGGAGTGCTTACCGGTAGTCTGTCCCGTAATGTCGGAGAAGCGGTAGGAGATTATGATATCATCCAAAATACTTTAAAACTGACCACTCAAGATGGTTCCAATTATACGTTGGATTTTATATCAGATAAATTTAAGATTACTCAGGCTCTGTTGATAGTAACTGCAAATGCAGGCCAACAAAAGGTATATGGGGAGTCTAATCCTTCAGTTTATACCTATACCGTTAACGGTTTGACCCATGGTGATACAGAAGAGATAATACTTACCGGTACACTCTCTCGGACCTCTGGAGAAGCAGTAGGAGAGTATGATATTACTCAAAACACGCTGAAGTTAACATCTCAGGGTGCTAAAAATTATATGTTGTCTTTTAGGTCCGATCAATTTAAGATTACCCCGGCAACATTAACCGTTACGGCAAATGCAGGACAGCAGAAAGTGTATGGACAGTCCAATCCATCGGTTTATACTTACACAGTCAACGGTTTAGCTAATGGTGATACCGAAGCATCTGTACTTACAGGTAGTTTATCTCGTGTTTCGGGAGAATTGGTAGGAGAGTATCCGATTACGCAAGGTAGTTTGTCTCTGATTTCATCAAGTAATCGTAATTATATATTGTCCTTCCAGTCAGATAAATTTAAAATTACTCAGGCACAATTAACAGTAACCGCAAATGTAGGTCAGTATAAAGTCTACGGTGAAGCCAATCCGCCAGCTTATACCTATACCGTTAACGGATTGACCAATGATGATATCCAGGGAGGAGTGCTTACGGGTAGTTTGTCTCGTGTTTCAGGAGAAGTAGTAGGGGATTATCCTATTACTCAGGGAAGCTTGTTGTTAACGGTACAAGGAAGTCAGAATTATATATTAGCTTTTAAATCCAATGATTTTACGATCAAACCGATTATACTGGTGGTTACACCTACAGCTAATCAGGGTAAGGTTTATGGAGGAATAGACCCTGTGACTCTGACTTATACAGTGACCGATCTCAATGGAAATGATAAAGGAAATCTTGTTTCTGGAAAATTAGACAGGAAACCAGGAGAAAATGCAGGACGATATGAAATAACGATAGGTTCTCTAACTCCAAATGCCAATCATACCATTCAGTTAGAAAAAGAGTATTATACTATAGCAAAAGCAATGCTTAGGGTAAAAGCTAAGGATGTTACAGTATGTCAGGGTGAAGAATTGATACTTGGATATGAAATAGAGAGTACCGATTGGGTAAATGGAGAAAATGAAAGTGTGCTTACAAGCAAACCAAAAGTGAGTGGGCCTTCTACAGGTAGTAAAGTACCAGGTGTATTTGATCTGGAGGTACATTCTGCTTCGGCAATTAACTATGATTTTATATACACAAAAGGAAGGCTGGAAGTATATAGATTGCCGGAACCTACTATTGTGAAAGTAAGTGAGGGAGACCCTTTAATAGGATCTATTGTGAAGTTAGAAGCAAATGGTGATGCTTCATCTACTTACGAATGGACCTGGGAAGGAGGATCAGGTGTGGTTACAGGAACAGAAGTTTCTATTCCTGTAAGTCAAGGGAAGACCAGGGTTTCTTTAACAGAAACCAATACCAACGGATGTAGCGCGACCACAACTTATTTGATAAAAACTCAAGGTGGAGTGAAAATACTGATACCTAATAATTTTATTACCCCTAATGGAGACGGTAAAAATGATGTTTGGGTAGTAAGTAATCTGGATCATTTTACCAGTCATCATCTGGTGATTGTAGATCGATCGGGTAGAAAGGTATATGAATCAAATAATTATCAGAGCGACTGGGGAGGTATCTCATTATCCGGAGAAACTCTTGGAGAAGGAACCTATTATTATATGTTAAATGTAGACGGTGAGATGTATAAAAGCTTCGTAACAATTATTCGTTAGAGTGAAATTTATGCATATGAAAAAGATACTGATTACTGTTGTGTTGGTTATGGCAGCATTGGCTGCCATGCCTCAACAGTTTGGGCAAATGGGACGTTTGTATCAGAACCCTTATCAGGTTAATCCTGCTATGGCTGGTAATGATGAAGCAACCAGTATTTACCTCAACGGTTCTAACCAATGGTATAAGATCACAGGAGCGCCTACCATAGTTTCGTTTTCAGGAAGTACCCCTTTAAATGATCGGGCGTATGTAGGGATAAATGTTTTTACAGATCAATCAGGGTTGGTGCGTAAAACACAAGGGATGGGAACCTTTGCTTATCATTTACCACTATCTGATGAACAAAAGTTGAAGTTCGGGGTCTCTTTAAGCTGGACGGGAGATTATCTGGATATGGGTAAAGCTGTAGGGGAGTTAGATGATGATCTTTTGGTTAATTTTAATGAAAGACAAAATTATGTAGACGGTAATTTTGGAATGGCTTATTATCTGGATAGGTTTGAAGTACAATTTAGTTGGTTAAGTATCAATAATAAACGTTACCATCGCATTTCTACTATAGATCGCAGTCTTTATTATGGATCTCTGTCTTATAAAATGAAATTTGATGATGATCTTTTTGGACTCACACCAAAAGTAAGTTATCGTCATCTGGAATCAGGCTTTAATTACTGGGATTTTGCTATAGCCTGTGATATAGAAAATATAGATTTTTATGCAGTTTATCATAGCACAAAAGCATTTACAGGAGGATTTGGAGTCCGTATGAATGAAGGAGCGCGTTTAGGTTTTTACTTTACAAACTCACCCAAAGAGCTTAGAGGCTTTAGCGGTGGCGTATTTGATATTGTACTGGGGTATGTCTTTGAAAAAAGGAGATAGGTAAAGGTGTTTATAATTAGGGACTGTATGAAAAGGATTTTGATATTACGTTCGCTGTATAGTGGTTTGGTTCAGAGTTGTTTATCAGGAGGGTTACTCTTCGCTCTACTCATCGAAATAACAATATTTTTACTTTTAATACAGCCCCTTTTAAATATGTTGAGCTTAGCAAATATTATACTTTAACAGCCTTCCATTTGCCTTTCCTGAAAATATAAAAAGCTACCAGAGAAATCCCTACTTCGGTTACCGGGATAGCTATAAAAACTCCTGTGGGTCCCAGGTTAAAGTATTTAGCCAGCAAATAGGCAAAAGGAATCTGAAATAGCCAAAAAGCCACAATGTTAATTTTAGTAGGGGTAAGTGTATCGCCGGCGCCATTGAAAGCACTGGTTAGCACCATTCCAATTCCATAAATAACAAAACCGTAACTCAGGATACGAAGTGCCTGACTAGCTATGTTAATTACTTCTTGGTCATTGGTAAAAACAGAAGCAAATAAAGAACCACATGTTAAGAACAATACAGTTACCGTACCCATAAATATTACCGTATATTTTGCAGTTACTTTAACAGAATTCTCTGCTCTTTCAAAAAGACGGGCTCCCATATTTTGCCCTACTAATGTAGCTGCGGCATTGCTTAAGCCCCAGGCCGGAAGCATAAAAAACATCATGAGCCTTAATGCGGTCTGATATCCGGCGGAGCCGCTGTCGCCTCCGGTTGTCGCCACCAGTTCGGCAAGGAAAATCCAGCTGCATGAAGCTATTACAAACTGAAAAACACCTGGTGCGGCTACTTTAACAATAGATTTTATTTGTTGCCATTGCGGTTGAAAGTATTTCAATTTTACCTGCAGATTGCCGCTGCCTTTACTTAAATGGTAAATCTGGTAGATGACGCCAATGCCACGTCCAATAGAAGTGGCTAGCGCTGCTCCGGTTAAACCTAAAGCCGGTACCGGACCTAATCCTCTTATTAATATTGGGCAAAGAATAATGTTAATTAAATTTGCTAACCATAAACTTCGCATAGCAATAGCTGCATTACCTGCGCCTCTGAAAATACCATTTATAAGGAAAAGTAGCATAATTACTATACTGCTGCCCATCATAATCTGGGTGAAAAGTTTACCCTCTTTTGCCGTACTTTCGCTGGCTCCCATTAACAGTAGAATATCTTTTGCGAAGATTAACCCACCGATGCTGATGAATATGGTGATTAATAGAGCAATTAATATAGTCTGCATTCCGGTTTTAGCTGCAGCCACAGGGTCTTTTTCTCCGATTCGTCTGGCTACCAGTGCAGTAGCCGCCATACCTATACCCATTGCCAGAGAATATATAATGGTTAAAACAGATTCTGTTAAACCTACGATCTGAATGGCAATACTGCTATTAGGCAGGTGACCTATAAAATATAAATCAACCAGGACAAAGACAGACTCCATCATCATTTCTAGCATCATAGGAATAGCCAATAAGACTATGGCCCGTTTTATATTTATCGAAGTGTAATCAATTTCCTGTCCTTTGAGCGATTGTTTTAAAACAGTAAAGAAGCCCAATATACCGCTTTTGGTATCGTTTATAGTTGTCATGAAAATAATGTAAGAATAACCAATTACGCTCTTTATAAGCGTATGAATTTATGAGAGATGATTAAAGAGTCCTTGCTGTTAAGCTAAAAGGTACGGACTACGGACAACTTCATGGTTTGTGGTGTTTAATGTCACAAAAGTAATAAAATAATTTAAGTCATCATCTATTTTATGAATTCTTTAGAAGAATAGAACTTCTTTATATTCAGGTTTCTAAAATGAAAAAAGACCAGTCAACATATTATGAATAGTTATGATGACATAATTACCCACATTGCTTTATGTCTAAGCGTTAATTTTATATCTTAGCCAATCGAAAAATTTAGAACAATTGGCAGTTAAAGGAACAAAAGAAACACCTTTAATGACACAATACAACCAGATAAAAGCTAAATATCCGGGGGCATTGCTGTTGTTTAGGGTAGGCGATTTTTACGAGACTTTTGGTGAAGACGCAGTTAAGGCATCGCAGATTTTAGGGATTGTATTAACAAAAAGGGCAAATGGAGCTGCTTCTCATATAGAACTGGCGGGATTTCCGCACCATTCTATAGAAACCTATTTGCCTAAATTGGTGAGGGCAGGACAAAGGGTTGCTATTTGCGACCAGCTGGAAGATCCTAAAACTGTAAAAGGAATTGTAAAACGTGGGGTAACCGAGTTGGTAACGCCAGGAGTAGCCTATAACGAAAACATTGTTCAGCAAAAATCTAATAATTATCTGGCAACCCTGCATTTTGATAAAAATACTATAGGGGTAGCTTTTTTAGATATATCTACCGGTGAATTTCTGACGGCACAAGGTAATGCAGAATATATAGATAAACTTTTACAGAGCTTTAAACCTAGCGAGGTAATCTATGCCAAAAGCAAAGCCAAAGAGTTTTCTGAGCTGTTTGGCGATCGGTTTTATACCTTTACTATAGACGACTGGGCGTTTACCAATGATTATGCACAGGAATTATTGTATAAACACTTTGAGGTAAAGTCATTAAAAGGTTTTGGTATTGATAAACTGAATCTGGGAATTGTATCTGCCGGAGTCTGTTTACACTACCTGAATGAAACCGAACATAGGCAATTGCAACATATTACCAATATCTCAAGAATAGAAGAAGACCGGTATATGTGGCTGGATCGTTTTACGGTTAGGAATCTGGAATTAGTAGGGTCTTCCAATGAAGATGCTAAAACGTTGATAGATGTACTGGACCATACGTCTTCTGCGATGGGTGCCAGAATGTTGCGTAAATGGATACTGATGCCTTTAAAAAACCGAAAGCCTATTGAAGAAAGATTGGATGTAGTATCCTTCTTTTTTAAACAGGATGAACTGAGAGGTGATTTAGAGCAATATATACGTCAGATTGGAGATCTGGAAAGATTGGTTTCTAAAATTGGATTACAAAAAGCAAATCCGAGAGAAATATCCCAATTGAAAAAGGCTTTGGTAGCCATAGAGAAAATTAAGTCGCTTTGTGAAAAGGTTAATCAAGATTCCGTTAAGCGTATAGCAGAGCAAATTAATCCGTGTCTATCTATTCGAGAAAAGATAGATAGGGAGCTTCATCAAGATCCACCGGTTGCCGTTGCCAAAGGAAAGGTAATTGCCGATGGTTTTAATGAAGAGCTGGATAAACTAAGGAAGATTTCTTATGGTGGTAAGGATTATTTGCTTGAACTGCAAAAAAAGGAAGCCGAAGCGACAGGCATAACCTCCTTAAAAATAGCTTTCAATAATGTATTTGGATATTATCTGGAAGTCAGCAATACGCATAAAGACAAGGTTCCTGCCGAGTGGATCAGGAAGCAAACGTTGGTAAATGCAGAGCGTTATATTACACCGGAGCTTAAAGAATATGAAGACCAGATTTTAGGTGCCGAAGAAAAAATTCATGCTTTGGAAACCCGTCTGTTTAATGATTTGCTGGCCTCTATTGCCGAATTTATTCGTCCTATACAGTTAAACGCCACATTAATAGCACAGTTAGATGTTTTGCTTTGCTTTGCATCGGTTGCACAGAAAAACTATTATGTACGTCCGGTAATAAGCGATGATAAAGTATTGGATATTAAAGGAGGCCGCCATCCGGTGATAGAAAAGCATCTTCCTTTGGGAGAAGAGTATATTACCAATAGTGTTTACCTGGATGATGAGACGCAGCAAATTATTATCATTACCGGTCCAAATATGGCGGGTAAGTCGGCCTTGTTAAGACAAACCGGACTTATAGTGCTAATGGCTCAAATGGGCTGTTTTGTGCCTGCTAAAGAAGTGCAGGTAGGTATTGTAGATAAGATTTTTACCCGTGTGGGTGCTTCGGATAACCTGTCTTCAGGTGAGTCTACTTTTATGGTGGAGATGAATGAGACCGCCAGCATTTTGAACAATCTGTCTGACAGAAGTCTGATTCTATTAGACGAAATTGGCCGGGGAACATCAACTTATGACGGTATTTCCATAGCCTGGGCAATTGTAGAATACCTGCATAATAACTCTAAAGCTAAAACGTTGTTTGCAACGCATTATCATGAGCTTAACGAGCTGTCTAATTCTTTTCCACGTATCAAAAACTTTAATGTCACAGTTAAGGAAGTGGGGAATAAAGTTATTTTCCTGAGAAAGTTAGTACCCGGAGGCAGTGAACATAGTTTTGGTATACACGTAGCTAAAATGGCCGGTATGCCTCCTAAAGTACTTAACAGGGCCAACGAAATATTAAAGCGTCTGGAAAACGAACGTACAGGTGGTGAGCATGTTAAGGCCAGCTTAATGAAAATGCAAAAACAGGCTGTACAGCTACAGATGTTTTCTTTGGAAGATCCTGTTCTGATAAAAATCAGGGATGTACTGAATAATTTGGATGTTAATACTTTAACCCCTGTAGATGCGTTGATGAAATTGGACGAAATACAAAGGGTGCTTAAAAATTCATAGATTATACCAAACTTTAATGAGCAGTTTATGAACACGAATAAGATTTATGGTTTTGGAATTTTAGGAGCAGGAGCTATTGCGGATATACATGCGGATGCTATTTCGAAGATTGCTAATGCCAAACTGATTGGTGTTTATAACCGTAATTTTGATAAAGCGCAATCTTTTTCCGAAAGACAGGCCTGTGAAGCCTTTGAAGAGCTCGACGCTCTGTTAGAAAGAGAAGATCTTGATATTATTTGTGTTTGCACTCCGTCTGGTTTGCATGAAGAGCTCGCACTAAAAGCCATCCAAAAAGGAAAACATTGTTTGATAGAAAAGCCTCTGGAAATTAATACGCAACGTTGCGATCGGTTAATTGCAGAAGCCAACAAACAGGGAGTACAATTAGGTGTGATTTTCCAAAGCAGGTTTTATCCGGAAAGTAAACTGATTAAGCAAGCTATAGACAAGCAATGGTTTGGTAAGCTGGCCATAGGCAGTGCCTATGTGAAATGGAGTAGAAGTGAGGCTTACTACCAACAGAATGCATGGCGTGGCACCTGGGCTTTTGATGGAGGAGGAGTTTTAATGAATCAGGGAATTCATGCAGTGGATGTGTTGCAATGGTATATGGGAGAGGTAGAAAGTGTGCAGGCTATGACAGGCAATTTCAGACATCAGCAAATAGAAGTAGAAGATACAGTGGTAGCTATACTTCGTTTTAAAAGTGGGGCATTAGGTACTATCGAGTGTTCTACGGCGCTGCATCCCGGTTTTTTAAAACGTATTGAAATCACAGGAACGGAAGGTTCTGTAATTATGGAAGATGCCGATATTACTCATTGGGAGTTTTCCAATATAGAAGCAAATACTTCTTATATCGTTAAAACCAAAGACGAGGCTAAAGGGGCAAACGGAGGAGTTTCTAATCCAATGGCAATAAGCTCTCTAGGGCACCAATTGCAAATGGAGGATTTTATACAGGCATTAATTACTTCAGGACAACCATTTATTGATGGCGAAGAAGGCAAGAAATCTGTGAAGATTATTGAAGCAATTTATGAGAGTGCCAAGACTGGAAAAGCAGTTGAATTGTAGCTTTTAAGTCTTAGGAGAAATATCGTTAGCATTCTTATTACTTTCAAGCAGGAGTTTGCCCCAATCGTTCAGTTGCCATAAAACTTTAACCAATTCTTTGCCAAGAGACGTTAACGAATATTCTACCCGTGGCGGAAGTTCAGGAAAAGAAATCTTGGTTAAAATACCACTTTGTTCCATTTCCTTTAATTGTTGATTGAGTACCCGTCTATCCACTTTGCCAATACCTTTCAGAAACTCGCTCGGACGTTTTTTACCTTCGTTTATTTGCCAGACTATAGGGATTTTCCATTTGCCGCTAATGGTATTTACAGCAAACTCCAATGGGCAAACTTTTTCTTCAATTTTTGCTTCTTTTGTTGTTAGTTGTGATTCGCTCATTATTTTTAGTGGATTTTTCATCGCTGAATGTCTCATTTAATAAAGTTGACTTTTTTATCCCATAGGGATAAAATTATGCGGTATTGTCTATTTCAAAAACGTTATAAATATTTGTGTAAAATTAAGCAAAATTAATATGGTGAATTTAGCAGAGCAAACAGAAGGAAGGCTAGACCTAATAATTTTGATAATAAACTTATGAAATAGCTGTAAATGACAAAAAGAAAAGGAGCACGCTCCACTAAAGATATCCCGAAAAGTATTTTAGAACAACTTAATTCAGGGGAAATTGAGACTGCAAATCTTGTAGAATGGCTGGCTGTAGATCAAAGGCTTTTGTTGGGAAATTTGCTTGAACAAAATGGACGAACTGATTATTTAAAACCTGTTCTGGCAAAAATAGACGAGCTTAAGAAGCAAACTGTAAACACGATAAATGAAGCTATTGGGACTGGGATTTTTGAATTAATTACACAACATAGCGATGAAGGTTTTTTGATTATCATGTCAAAGCATAGTGCAGATCTTGTTCGTTGTTGGGTAACTTATACTATAGGGAAAAACGAAAGTTTGAATATAACGGAAACATTAGAGAATATTAAACCCTTTTCTGCAGATAAACACTTTGGAGTAAGAGAAATTTGTTGGATGGCTGTAAGGCCAAAGATTGTACAAAACCTTACAAAAAGTATTGAAATCCTTTCTGCGTGGACTACAAATGAAGACGAAAACATCCGAAGATTTGTAACCGAAGCTACAAGACCACGAGGAGTTTGGTGTGAACATATTGAAGAATTAAAACGTAATCCCCAATTGGCTTTACCCATTTTAGAACCTTTAAAATCAGATCAATCTAAATATGTGCAGGATAGCGTGGGGAATTGGCTGAATGATGCGAGTAAAACTCAACCCGGATTTGTAAGAGAACTTTGTAAACGATGGGAAATTGAAAGCAATACGAAAGAAACAAAATACATTATCAAAAAAGCTTTAAGAACGCTCAATAAATAAATTCTTGATAGTTATTATTTGAGATGTAAAATTTGATAGAGAGCTTAGTTTGGGCTAAATATATATTGAATTTTATTTATTGGTCTTAAAAAAATGTTTAAGCTCCAAACGGGGAGAATGGAGCCTAAACTAACCAATTATAAACCTGACTCAAAGGTAAGGCGAAAAGGTGAATAAGCCAAGCCTGTTAACATTATTTAACAGAATGATAACATAGATAGCGATTATCTAGCAAAGGTTTTTTAGCTACGACAGTTAAACCAACCTTTGAATCAGTTGTTTATTGAAAAGAGTTGTCTTTTAGTTGTTGATATAGTCATGTTATGGTCTATAAAAGAAAGAGGGGCTGAACAAAGGAGGAGATTAACTATATAAAAAATATTAAATTTGCCATCGTTTTTGTATAGTGTATATGCCCTTATTACCTTCTTGTTTTACCAGATTTTTGACGCCGATAGATACTATTGCGTTGCCCGAAAAGTTTAATTACCCATTCTATTACGAGCCTCATCCTTTATGTATTGTAGCGGCTAAAGAATTACAAGAGTATCTTCAAACACAACAGGATTGGATTCATAATTTTGGTTTGGATAATACCCAAACAGGGTTGGTTATAGGTAAAATGTTTGGGGTGTTGGTTGTACAGCATCAATCGGGAGAATTGGGGTATCTGGCTGCTTTCTCCGGTAAATTAGCAGGTAGCAATCATCATAAAGGATTTGTTCCGCCTGTTTTTGACGTACTGGAAGAAGGAGGATTTTTCCTGGAAGGGGAAAAAGAATTAAATCAGATAAACCGGACTATAGAACAGCTAGAGCAGGACGAGTCATTTCAACAACTGCAAAAAAATACGGAGATTAAACTGGCCGAAATAATCCATCAAATAGAAGAAGAAAAACGGAAGCTCAGAGAAGGGAAAAAAGACCGTAAAATAAGGCGGGAAACAGCTAAAGAAGAATTGAGCGAAGGGGAATATCTGGAACTATGTGAATTGTTGAAAGAGGAAAGCTTAAAGCAGCAATATTTTGCCAAAAAAGATTTGCAGGTTTTACAAACCAAGCAGGAAGAGCTCTCCGGGGAGTTAGAAACCTATACCAATCGCATTCATCATTTAAAAGAATCCAGAAAAGGAAAATCATCAGCTTTACAGCAGCGTATTTTTGAGCAGTATGCTTTTCTGAATTATAATGCAGAAAGTAAAAACCTGGCAGATATATTTAATTATGAGCTGAAAATAGCGCCCCCGGCAGGAGCGGGTGAGTGTGCAGCTCCAAAGCTATTGCAATATGCTTTTCAGCATCATCTGAAACCCATTTCTATAGCAGAGTTTTGGTGGGGGCAATCTCCGGCATCTGAAATCAGAAAACATAAAGATTTTTACCCGGCCTGCAGAGGAAAGTGCGAACCTATACTAAAGCATATGCTTAAGGGACTGGAAGTTGACGAAAATCCTATGCTGGTAAATCCTGCCGAAGGTAAAAGTGTGAGTATGGTGTATGAAGATGATTTTATGTGCGTGATTAATAAACCTGCCGAATTTCTTTCTGTAGCAGGAATACATATTAAAGATTCTGTTTACGAAAGAATGCGGGCAAAATTTCCGGATGCTACAGGTCCTTTGGTGGTGCATCGTTTAGATATGTCAACTTCGGGGTTAATGCTGATTGCTAAAAACGAAGAGATTTATAAGAAATTACAAAGCCAGTTTATAAAACGTACGGTAGAAAAACGTTATGTGGCTTTACTTGACGGAGAGATAGTTGACGATGAAGGAATGATAGATTTACCGTTAAGGGTAGATTTAGATGACAGGCCCCGGCAGTTGGTATGTTATGAATACGGAAAGCCTGCGCGAACGAAATGGAGAGTAATTACTAGAAAAGAAGGGAAAACCAAAGTTAATTTCTGGCCTATAACTGGCAGAACACATCAGTTAAGGGTGCATGCAGCACATGTTCTGGGATTAGGAACCCCTATTGTAGGTGACGATATTTACGGAACTAAGTCTCAGCGACTTCATTTACATGCCGAATGGATTAAATTTAAACACCCTGTCTCTGGAAAAGAAATTAGTTTTTGTGTAGAAGCAGATTTCTAATCATCGTCTTCTGTACGGATAGGGGTGGCAGCAGGACGAGTATTTTGCTTTTTCTCTTTGTTTTGATTTGGGATAGTAGCAGCAGCGCGTCTTCTTGCAAAGATATTTCTTATAAACTCGGTAAAAGTGTCGTATTCCTGTGTAAATACCAAACCCATACCGTTAATATAAATATCAGTATTGAGGTTGAAGAAATCTCTGTTGCTGGGGCGCTGGAATACCTTGGCAACAAAACTACCATCTTTGTTGATGTTGTAGGTCATTTCCAGATCGCGGGTTAAATCGGTAAAACTACTGTTCAGGATATTGTTGTCCAGCATGTTTTCCATATTGTATTTATTATTTACAAAGTTTCCACTAATCTTCAATCGGTTATCCAGAAAACTATAGCTACCCCCAATTTCGTTCTGAGACCTTACATTAATATCCAGGTTCTTAATGTTTAACGATTGCGAAATGATGGTGTTAATTTTGCTAAAAGCAAGTTCCAGACCAGACCCAATTAAATCACTGTTAGAAAAACCTAATCCAGAACCAGAGCTTCCATTGAAATTATTTCTTACCACTAAGTTAACCACTTGCTGTGCCTCGTTATCCTGATTGTCCAGATAGCCTTGCAATTCGGTTTTGATACCCGAATTATTAGGGAATTGCAAAGCGAAATTAATATTAGGATTCATTAGTGGACCGTTTAACATCATGGCAGCTTCAGCTAAAACCCTTTCTGTTTTTCGGTCATCGGGTAAAGTCCTTCCGGCAGCCTGATAAAGCGGTAATAAACTTGTTCTGGTAGAGTAAACCGCATTCAGGTTAATATTGGCATCTACGGGGTTACCTGTCCATCGAATGGTTCCGCCTTTCTTAATCTCGAAGGTTTTGTTGATGACGTTATTTGCGGTAAAATCAAATTTTCCATCTTCGATAATATAATCACCATACATCTCAAAATCACCCAAAGAGGTTATTTTTAGTCTCAAAAGTCCATCTCCACGGCCATAAATATTACCTACCTCAGTTATCAGGTTAGCAATAGAAGCATGGTCTACCGTTAACTCAAAATCCATGGTTAAACCTTTAAAGAAACTTTCTTTTTCGGTAACCTGGGCAGTTGTATCTTTAGCTACGTAAGTAATAAAATCATTTTCGCCAATAGTAGAAGCCGCATTAAACGGAATGGTAAATACGGTGCCTTCTTCTGTTTTTGCTTTTATACTAATGTTCATGGCATCTGTAGGCCCCACAAAGGTGAAGTTTCCGGTAGCAAAGGCACTTCCATAATACAAAGAGTTGTCTTTAGCTGTGGTATTTAAAGCCAGAAACCTGGAAGCTTTTACACTTACCCGGATGTCCGGGTTGGATGGGTTTTTAAAATCAACCGTACCATTGGCTACCGCAGTATTATTGTATTTATCGGATACAATAAGATTGGTAAGTTTTACCATACTGTTTTCAATCTCTACATTATCGTTAATAATATAAGGCGTTTTGAGGTAGTTTACGGTAAATCCGGCATTAATCAGTTGAACGGTACCATTGATCTGCGGATTGTTAAATTTACCATTTACCGTTAGGTCAGAAGATATGTTTCCTTTCAGATCCGAAACAAGTTCATCTATAAAAGGGGCAAATATTATTGACTCAGCTTTGTCCAGCTTAACAATCAGATTCAGGTTTTCTGCATCTTTTTTAAAGTCTACCACACCGGCTATATCCGCTGTTTTTTTGCCTCGTTTAAATATGGTTGATTTTACATCGATATTGTTCTCTTTGTTATCAAACTCGGAATTGACTACCAATTTCCCTATTTCTGTTTTGTTGTAATGTAAAGAATCTATGACGAGGTCCGAGTGAATATCCGGTTCGCCCAATATCGCCGATAAATGTGCCGATCCATTAAGAATACCATTTACATCTATGCCCATGCCCTGGGTAAGCTGACTTAGTGATGAAAGCCTGAAGTTTTCGGCAACAACTTCCAATAAATCGTTTTTGGAAGAAGATATAGCCCCATTTATAGCCAATACTTGATTTTTGTTGGAAAGTTCAAAATTGTCTATGATAGTCCTTTTTTCCTCAAACCTGAATTTTACCTTGTCTTTTATTTTCCAGACATCGTTTTCTATGACCAGATCAGAAGGAAGTAAACTCAGTTTGGCAATGGTATCTGTGCCAAATTCGACCAAACCGTATAAATCCAGCTGATTCACCGCATCTTTATCCGATAACTTGACGTTGAACGAAAGACTATCCTGTTTTAGCGTGTTTTGTAATACAATATTTTTAACAAACATGCTGTTATTGGCAATCTCGATCTTGTCCAGTGTAATAATGGCTTCAAAAGTCTTATCGTTGGTGTTTTGGTCTATAATGAGATTGCTAAATATTACATTCTTATATTTTACCGTTTTGGCGTAAGCATTGAGGCTTACTAAATTTTTTTCTGAATCAAACTTACCGTTGAAAACACCCCGTTCGGGAACTTTAAGTTCCGGAAAGAAAATGCTGGATAAATAATCAAAATTCTTGAGGTCTATTCTAAAATCAAAGTTCTGCTCTTTAGGAGGTACTATTTTCATCCTCAGCTTGGGAACGTAGCGTTTAATTACAGTTTTAAAAGCAGAAGGAAGTGTCGCTAAATCGTACTGTCCTTTGATGCTGGCATCGCCAATATCAGAAGTTAAAGCTAATAGCTTGTCTTTGCCAACACCTTCAGCCTTCAGGTAAATAGAATCGACTACAAATGAGGTGTCTGGAGTAGTTGCTGTAATGTCTTTAAGCAGCAGGTTCCCCTGAACCTTATCCAAGGTATAACCAGTAAGGTTACTTTCTAAAGTAGCATCTATAATAAGAGAATCTCTAGTAATATTTAGTTTTCTTAAATCTGCAGATTGGATGTCTGCATTGAAATTGAAAACAGGTAACTCTGGGTTAAAGTCAGCAATACCTTTAAAGTCCATTTTCAGGTTCTTATCATTTACTTTGATAATACCATTAAAAAGAAGCTTGTTTAAATCACCTTTAACATCAATATTAGAATATTTGTAACCGTTAAAATCAAAATATTTTACTTTGGCCGTAAAGTCTTCCGCCAGTTTTTCCGTCTCAAAATTTTTGCCTTTGATGTTTGCAGTAAAGGAAGTTCTTTTAATACTTTCCTCTTCTATCAGCTCACCAATGTTAAAATCGTAACCCTCAATCTTTCCGGTATAACTAGCCTCGCCATTAGTGGCTATTTTCATGTTTACGTCGGATTTTACCAGTCCCAGTTTAGTTTTAAACTCACCAAAAGCAATAAAGTCGTTATGGAATCCAGAATATTGTCCCTTGAAATTAATATTACCAAACTTTTCTATTATCTCCGGTAAGTTTTTGATTTCGTTAAAGCTTAGCTTACGTAAAATAATTTCGGCATCCTGTTTATTAGTCGCAATCTGGTCAAAGCGTAAATCCATAAAAGTATTGCGCCAGTCAGGTAAACCTTTGATGTCAAAATCTCCTTTAATATAGGTAGACTTTCCGGCTTTTATTACCAGGTTTTTAGCTTTAAGGTTATTGACTATTCCTTTTACCAAACCATCTGCCTCTATATAAGCGTTCATGCCTTTAATATCCGGGGCAAAAAAAGCAATGTCTTCAGACCAGATCCTGGTGTCTTTGAAATGTCCTTCGACCTGAATTTTTTTAGTGAAATGTTTAAAATCTCTGAAGCTTTTAAACTTCATGCTGTAAAAATCCCTTAAAAGGGTATTAGGCGTTTCCAGCAATAGGTTGGTAAGTGTAATGTGGTTGGTATCCACTACCAGATCTCCAGTCAGGTTTTTTAAATAAAAACCGCTCTTCTCTCTAAAAGTCAGGTTTTTTAGCTTTGCCGCAATTAAACTTGTTTTGGTATTTAGTCCGCTTATTTTAGCACTGAAATTCCTCAGATGAACATTGTCGTAATTAACGCCACCATTATAAACATCTTTAGAATAATAGTTGATGTATTTTAAATCCAGATTTTCCAGATCTATCCTGTCAAAATTAAGATCAAAAGGCTTTCCCGGTTCTTTTTTTACAGTATCTGTTACGCCAGAACTAAAATAATCAATAATAAAATCAACGTTATTTGTAGAGTCCGTGTATTCTTTAAAAAACAGTTTTCCGTTTGTAAGAGAAATAAAATCAATATCTATCTTCCGTTTAGCAATGGGAGAGAAGTAACTGATATTGGCCATTAAGGAAGGTGCCTGAAACAGAGTGTCTTTTTCCAGGTCTTCAATTAATAATCCTTCAATAATTAATGATTTGAACGGACGCAGGTATAAAGATTCTATTTCTACTCTGGTGTGCAATTCTTCCGAAAGGTAATTAGCTGCTTTTTTTGCCAGCCAGCTTTGTACGGGTTTAAATTGTAAGGAAAATAGGGCTGCACCTGTCAGTATAATGACAGTAATTAGTAGATACAGCAATATTTTGAATACTTTTTTAATAGCTTTGTGCTTTGTTTTATTTAAACTTTTAAAAGTGGCAATTGTTCTGGGTATTGAATCTTCTTGTGACGAAACTTCAGCATCTGTATGTATAGACGGTGAAATCGTATCAAATATTATAGCCAACCAAACAATTCATGAACAATATGGTGGCGTAGTTCCGGAATTGGCTTCCAGAGTACATCAACAAAATATTATTCCTGCGGTGCACCAGGCAATTGCGCAGGCAAAAATAAATAAAAAAGACATAGATGCAGTAGCTTTTACACGCGGACCTGGTTTATTAGGATCTTTATTGGTTGGAACCTCTTTTGCTAAGGCTTTTGCATTGGCTAATGAGATCCCTTTAATAGAGGTAAATCACATGCAGGCGCATATTCTGGCGCATTTTATTCCTAATCAGCATGAAGGAAATCCCAATAAAAAACCAGAATTTCCGTTCCTGTGTTTAACAGTTTCCGGTGGACATACGCAAATAGTTCTGGTCAAAGACTATTTTGATATGGAAGTGGTAGGCGAAACATTGGATGATGCTGCCGGAGAAGCTTTTGATAAAACTGCGAAAATATTAAATCTTCCTTACCCGGGTGGGCCTTTGATAGATAAATATGCCAGAGAGGGAAATCCTGATAAATATAAATTTCCTGAACCTCAGATTTCCGATTTGAATTTTAGTTTCAGTGGTTTAAAAACATCTATTCTTTATTTTATTCGTGACCACGTAAAAGAAAATCCCAATTTTGTTGAAGAGAATATGGCCGATATATGCGCTTCCATTCAACAACGTATTGTTTCTATACTGCTCAACAAATTTAAAAAAGCAGCCAAGCTATATAACGTAAAAGATGTGGCTATTGCAGGAGGAGTGTCTGCTAACAGTGGTTTAAGAAACGCTTTGACCGAGCTTGCCCAAAAACAGGGATGGAATGTGTTTATTCCAAAGTTTGAGTTTTGTACAGATAATGCCGGCATGATAGCTATTGCCGGATACCATAAATATTTAAAACAGGATTTTGTTGGACAGGATGTAGCGCCGCTTGCCCGGATGGGAATGTAGTTTTTTAATGTTGAATTGTAAATGTTGAATTATTAATAAACTTCAATTTGCAACTTATAATCCATAACTAATAACTTACAAATTATAACCGCAGATGTTTAGCTTTTTTAGAAAGATTTTTGGAACTGATAAATTGTCATCTGCGGAAGACAATAGTAATAACGAAATGAAATATTTAATTGTTGGATTGGGAAATATTGGTCCTGAATATGCTGACAATCGTCATAATATAGGTTTTATGATTGTAGATGAGCTGGCAAAACAAGAAGGCGTAAAATTCTCTATGTCCAGACATGCCTATCATACAGAGTTTTCTCATAGAGGGAGAAATATTCATTTAATTAAACCTACCACTTTTATGAACCTGAGTGGTAAAGCTTTAGCTCATTGGATGCGCGAACTAAAAGTTCCGGTAGAAAATGTATTGGTATTGGTTGATGATCTGGCTATCCCGTTTGGGTCTGTTAAGATAAAACCTAAAGGCAGCGCTGCCGGCCATAACGGACTTAAGCATATAGAGCAATCTTTGGGACATAATAATTATGCCCGTCTGCGTTTTGGCGTAAGCGATAATTTTCCGAAAGGCAGGCAGGTTGATTATGTGCTTAGTGGCTTTGATGGCGATGAGCTTCCTTATTTACCTGAACTGATTGATAGATCAATTGCCATGATTAAATCTTTCTGTACCATTGGGGTTGAGCTAACCATGACAAAGTTTAACAATCTAAAGGTGGATCAATAATATCCTGTTTTGAAATAAAAAGATACAAAAACTTAGCGCTACTTTGTAAAGTATTTAAAGCCCTTCATGGTTTTTCAATTCAAAACAAAGCAGTGCTAGGTTTTACTAACCCATACTAAACAATTGCCTGTCAGGCTGGTTTCTCCATAACCTGATGTCAAAAGCAGCACATATATTTCTAAGGAATCTGGTACCTTCCGGAGTTACTTTAAGGTAGTTGTCGCCACGTACAATTAAACCGTCATTTAATACCTCGTTAATATTGTCTAAAGCAATTCTGAAACTTTCATCTGCAAGGTCCTCCGATGTCCATGAAGTTTCGCCATTGCACATAATAGCTAGTATATGTTTACGCATTAAAAGATCTTCTTCAGTTAAGATATGACCTTTAAATACCGGGATTTCATTTTGGTTAACAACGTTGAGATATTCTTCAACTGTTTTTACGTTTTGTGCAAAAGCATTCCATGTATCGCTGATAGAAGACACGCCCAAACCCACCATTAATCTGGTATATTGATGCGTGTATCCCATAAAATTACGGTGCAGGTGTTTTTCCTTTTGTGCAATATACAGGCTGTCCTCTTTTAATGAAAAATGATCCATTCCAACTTCTTCATAACCAGCTTCTAAAAGCATATTACGTCCCGTTTCGTAAAGCTGTTGTTTGGCTTCTCTATCCGGTAAATCAAGTTCCGTAAACTTTCTTTGTCCCGGTTTTATCCAGGGAACATGGGCGTAACTGTAAAAAGCAATCCTGTCTGGTCTTAATGTTTTAACCTTTTCTATGGTGTCTGTTAAGCCGGGGAGTGTTTGCAGCGGTAACCCGTAAATAAGATCGTAATTGATAGACGTATAACCTATTTCTCTAGCTTTATCTGTAACCAGTGCAACCTGCTCATAGCTTTGCATTCGGTTAATTATTTTTTGTACCTGAATATCAAAATCCTGAATACCTAAGCTTAATCTTTTAAAACCCAGGTTGTATAAAGTTTGTAAATGTTCTGCGGTGGTATTGGCAGGATGCGCTTCAAAACTAAATTCTGCATCGGGATGTAATATTGCTTTATCCGTAATAGCGCTGATGAGTAGCTCTAAATTTTCAGGAGCAAAAAATGTTGGTGTACCACCCCCTAAATGCAACTCTTTAATTTGCGGTTTGCTGTCAAATAATTCCAGATAAAGATTCCATTCTTTAATAACAGCATGTATATAAGGGATTTCTACAGCGTGGTTTTTTGTAATTCGGGTATTGCAACCGCAGTAAGTACATAAACTTTCGCAATAAGGTAAATGGATATACAAGCTAATCCCCTCAGTCTGGTTACTGAGAGAAAAAGACTTCCTTACAGCCAATTTCCATTGTGCTGTATCAAAAGAATTGATGTCCCAATAAGGTACCGTTGGGTAACTTGTGTACCGGGGAACAGGAACATTGTATTTTTTTACAAGGTCTGTAGTAATATCCATGTAGTTTAGTGTTTTGTTGCACAGTCGTTGGCACAGGCACAAGCCTTGCCAACACATTTACCAGCCTGCCAGTTGTCGAGATTTTTGATGGTTTGCCGGGCAATCTCTTCCAAAGACTCTTTTGTTAGCGAAGCCAGATGTGGCGTAATAATTACGTTTGGAAGTTGTAGTAATTCTTGTAAAATGGGATCGCGGAAAGAGCTACCAGGATCGTTTTCGAAAAGCAAACCCGACTCGTTTTCATAAACGTCTGCGCCCAAATAGCCCAATTTCCCGCTTTTTAAAGCTTCTAAAACAGAAGACGTATCTAACAAACCGCCCCGACTGGTATTGATTAGCATAACGCCGTTTTTCATTTTAGAGATGCTCTCCCTGTTGATTATGTAGTTAATGTTATTTTTGAAAGGAAGATGTAATGATATAATATCCGACTCCTGGTACAAAGTATCCAGATCTACTAATTGAGCACCCTGGGGGTCAGCTTTAAGAGATTCATCCGTAACCAATACCCGACAACCCAGATTGTTAAATATTTTTGCCGTATACTCTCCCACACAGTCATAGCCAATTAAACCTATAGTTTTACCATGCAGGTTAAAACCGGTAAGCCCATCCAGGTTAAAATCAAAATCTGATGATCTTTTTACTGCCTTTACCAATTTTCTGTTCAAGGCTAAAACTAAGGTGAGTACATGTTCTGCAACGGCTTCAGGAGAGGAGGGGACACGGGCAATTTTCATCCCGTATTTAGCAGCAGCTCTTCTGTTAATATTCTCTACATAAGCGCCGCGGGTAGAAATGTA
This sequence comes from Pseudopedobacter beijingensis, assembly GCF_042678145.1. NCBI lineage: Bacteria > Pseudomonadati > Bacteroidota > Sphingobacteriia > Sphingobacteriales > Sphingobacteriaceae > Pseudopedobacter > Pseudopedobacter beijingensis. The sequence goes on from NZ_JBHUDG010000001.1 coordinate 71,700, forward strand.
TTTTATTCCGTATTTGGCTAAGCGATCTATAACCGGAGCCGATAAATCGTCGTTTGAAAGCACAACAACAGCATCTTTTCCTTCGGCATAAGAAACAGTCTGGATATTTAACGGATTTGAAATTAACGTAATATCGTGTTTCTTAAGGTTGGCTTTTGCCAGAAGCTCTTTTTCGAAGGTTTTTGTGCTATAAACGATTGCTTTCATTCTCTTTACTTAGTACTCATACAAAGCTATTTATGAAAGCACTCTGTTTTAATGAGAGCAGTCAGTACGAAAAGTGATAAATATCAAAAAAATAATAAAATAACCTGTTGTTAATTTTTCAGGTTCTTCATTTTTTCAATATTTATAAGGTGGATTTCCGAACCCTTTTTCTCAATCATCTTTTCTTCTTTGAAATCACTCAATGTACGGCTTACCGTTTCAGTAGCCATACCCGCCATACCCGCTAAATCGTCACGAGATATTTTGAAAACGTTTTTATACTGGTGTATTTCGTTAATCCTCAGTAAAGTATCGGCTAGTCTTTTTCTGACAGAATGATAGGCTAGTTGCACCAGTTGGATGTCTTTTTGCTTAATGTCGGCAGAAAGGATGTTAATAAACTGCATAGCCATAGAAGGGTATTTATTAATCATCTCATTCACCTGATCTTTGTTTAACAAGCAGATAGAGCAATTTTCCAGAGCCTCTGCTGTTTCAGAATGGTTTGCTCCGGTTAGTGCGTCATAAATACCAAAATACTCATCAGTATGGTGTATAGCCGTTAATAGCTCTCTACCATCTTTGCTTAATTTTACAATTTTAACACTGCCTTCTAAAATCAGGTAAATCCCCTGAGAAGGATCCCCTTCGTAATAGATAATCTGCCCTTTTTTGATGTTTCTGATTTTCTTATGCGTAATCAGGTCTTTAAGTTCACCTGGCTGGTTAGGTTTGCTGGCAAAATCTTCTAATTTTTGCAGGCCCTTGCTATAAAAATGCTCCTGTTGTTTTTTTTTGTTCAACCGGCTTTCAATAGCGTTTAACAATTCAATATCATCAAAAGGTTTGGTCAGGTAATCATCTGCGCCCATATCCATTCCTTTTCTAAGATCAGATCTTTCTGCTTTTGCCGTAAGAAAAATAAAAGGTATAGCTGCAGTTTCCGGTTTTTTACCCAAAAGATAAAGTACACCATAACCGTCCAGTTCGGGCATCATAATGTCGCAGATAATCAAACTAGGGAGGTGGTTTTGCGCAATTTCTACCCCTGCTTTACCATTGTCAGCAGTCAACACTTCGTAGCCTGCAAGCTCAAGAATTTCTGCAGTTCCCTCTCTAATGTCTAAATTGTCCTCAATAATCAATATCTTATTTTTCATGTCTGATGCTGGTTTAAGCTAATAGAAAATGTTGTACCCTTGTTTTCTGCACTTTCAAAAATAATATTTCCTTTCATTAACTTCACATATCTGTCTACGATATTTAATCCTAAACCTGTGCCCGGTATGCTACCTGTGTTGTGCGCTCTAAAAAAAGGCTCAAATAAGTGCTTTTGTTCGTTAACCGGAATGCCAATACCATTATCCTTAACAGTAATTATACATCTGTTATTGGATATCTCGGTGTTAAACTCTATGAAAGTATTTTCGCCCGAATATTTAATAGCATTGGCAACTAAATTGATGATACAGTTTTTAAGCAAATTGGCATCAGTAGATATCTTACTCTCGGTACCCGTATGCTGATAAATGATGTTCTGGTTTTGCTTGGCAACTATCTGTATTTCCTCAATAATTTCTTCCGAAAATTTGACAATATCAAAAGTGGAAAGCTGCATTTCTACATGACCAGCTTCCAGTCTTTCCAAAGAAAGAAAATCGTTAAGGATATTGGTAAGGTTACCTACAGCTGATTTAATTTTGCTAACATGCTTGGTAATGCTACCATTGGCATACTGCACATTGTATTTCTCAATTAACGAAGCCGATAACTGTATAGAGCTAAGCGGAGTTCTGAATTCGTGAGAAGCCATAGACACAAACCTGCTCTTAAGCTGGTTAAGCTCTTTCTCCTTTTCCAGAGAGTGGCTTACCTCTTCCTTTGCACTTTCCAATTGCTTAATTAAAGACAGTAAAGTAATGGTTCTTTCCTCTACCAGATATTCCAGTTTATTGGTATACGTTTTTAACTGTTCTTCCGCATGTTTTTCGCGGGTAAGGTCATGTATAAAACCAGTATAAATAATCCGTCCGTCCAACTGCACCTCGCTAACCGCCAATCTGAACGGGAATTTTGAACCGTTCTTTTTTAAGCCCTTTACTTCGCGACCGACTCCAATAATATGTGCTTCGCCTGTTTTTTGGTAACGCTCAATATAGCCATCATGTCGTCCACGATCAGGTTCGGGCATAAGCATGCTAATATTATTGCCTACCACTTCTTCTGGCAGATAGCCAAACAAGCTACACGCAGATGGATTAATGGATTCAACGATTCCTTTATTGTCAATGGTAATTATTCCGTCTATGGCAGTATCTATGATTGCATTTAACAAAGAAACCTGGTCTGTCATATTGTTTTAATGTAAGTGAAAGTGGTGCAAATATCCTGAATATTTACCAATATTACATAGTTATGTGATCTGCATCATATTTTATTAGCTATAAGATGGGGTAATTTTGTGGCATAAAACTAAACTATGATCCATTCATTCCATATCCCGGTATTGGGATTGTCTTTTTCTGTAGATACACCCTTAAAGGTAGCTTGCTATGGTATTTCGTCTGTGGCATCCATAGTGGATGATATTTTATTAGAACGTATGCGCAAATTTCATTTAGAGAAGTTAGGTAAGACATACATTGAGATACCCGAAAGTGAATCCGACTCAAGATCTAAAAGAATAGCAGCCTATTTGAATATGATGGATGATCTTGTGGATGAAAAATTCCAACATATAAAAAATGAGGATTTTGAGACAGGAAAAGAAATCAATAAATATTTTAGATTACTGCCCGATACATCTCCATTAAAACAGCTATATGCAGATATGCTGGAAGAGAAAGATCTCGTGTTAAAGTTTAGAATGCAGGTTAGCCTGAAAGAGCAAATGCAGAAAGGAGCCATAGATGTAAATATTATGGCCAAAGTTGATAAGCTTAATTTCAATAAAGAGGGAGAGGAAATTACTTCTGATGCTTTAGAAGCTTTACGTGGTTTTGCCATGAGCAAGCTGGATTCTTCTGTGGTTATTTCTGCAGGAATGAACCAAAGGCTCTATGCTTTTATGGAAAACTTTAAAGATTTTTACCCGAATGAGGCAGGAGAGCTTCAGAAGAAAATTATTTTAAAAGTAAGCGATTACCGGTCTGCGCTGGTACAGGGGAAAATGCTGGCTAAAAAAGGATTGTGGGTTTCAGAATTCAGGATAGAATCAGGACTTAACTGCGGAGGCCATGCTTTTGCTACAGAAGGATACCTGCTGGGGCCTATTTTGGAAGAGTTTAAACAAAAAAGAGAGGTAATGATTGAGGAGCTGAAAGCAATATACAGTAAATCAATCACCGATAAAGGTTTGGAAGTAGCTCAATACCCTCAAACAAAAATTAGTGTACAGGGCGGCATAGGCACTACCCAGGAAGATAGTTTCTTGTTAGACTATTATCAGTTAGATGCTACAGGATGGGGAAGTCCGTTTTTGTTAGTTCCAGAAGCCACTAATGTAGACAACAATACATTAGATGATTTAATAAAAGCAGATAAACAGGATTTTTATATCAGCAACTCCTCTCCATTAGGAGTTCCGTTCAATAACTTTAGGTTTAGCTCTATGGAGAAATTACGTTTAGAGCGACTAGAAAAGGGAAGACCGGGAAGTCCATGTACCAAAAAATACCTGGTTTCTAATACAGAATTTACGAAAGAACCTATCTGTACAGCATCAAGAAAATACCAGAATCTTAAGTTGAAGGCACTAAAAGCCGAAAACTTATCAGAAACAGAATATGAGGCAGAAAAAGGGAAAATAACAGAAAAAGTTTGTCTTTGCGAAGGATTGGTTACCTCAGCATATATTAAAAACGGGATGTTGAAACCCAAAGAATCAACAGCGGTAGCTATATGTCCGGGACCCAATATCGCTTATTTCTCAGGTGAGTTTACACTGGAAGAAATGATTGGACATATTTATGGGAAAATAGACTTGTTGAAAGGTAAAGAGCGGTCTAACGTATTTATTAACGAATTAAGGTTATACCTGGAGTACCTGAAAAAAGATATAGGAAACAGTCTTAAAGACCTTAATGATAAAAAACTTAAATATTTCTCTAAATTTCAGCAACAACTGCAAAATGGAGTAGAATATTATAAGAATTTAATCCCGATGATTAATAATCAAACAGAAATGTATCGTCAAAAAATGATGGATGAACTGTTAGAACTTGAATCAAAAATCAGAGGGTTAAACTTTACCTGATTACCTTAAAAATATCATTCACTACAGCTTTTGATGTGTTTTGCTGTATAAATAAACTAGACTAATATTTAGTATGGTATTTTAGATGGCGCTTTCTAAGGAGAGCGCCATTATTATTTTACTGATGATCTATAAATCTGAAAGTCAAATTTACCCTTGCCGTGTATACCCGTTTTGTAGGTGGCAATCTGTGCAACCAGTGTGTTTGCGTAGTACCTTTCATAACCAATAAACTACCATGTTCCAGCATTACAGAAACCGTATCTTTATTAACCTTATGTTTGAAGGAAAACTTTCTGACCGCCCCAAAACTCAAAGAAGCAATAGCACCATTTTTTTTGAGGTCTTTTTCCGCATCACTATGCCAGGCCATACCCTCATTACCGTCATGATAAAGATTTAATAAACAAGAGTTATAAACCTCTCCGGTTTTTTCTTCCACTATCTTTTTTAAAAGAAGTAGCTCAGGAGTCCAAAGCAGGGCAGTTTTAGTAATATTAGAATAAGTGTAACTGAAAGAAGTATCACCGTACCAGGCTACTTTTCTTTTAGTAGTAACCAGTTTTCCAAAAATAATTGCTTCATCATTTCTCCATTCAATAGCAGATAATAACCTTTCCAGATAATAACTAGCCTGTTCCTTAGAAAAAATAGTACCATAATAAATTACAACACCATCATAAGGCAATACATTAACTTCCGTATCTAACAAATCAAATAAACTCATATAGCATCTATCTGTGCACTTTCCCAACCAATAATAGCCGTTTTTCTGGTGTTGCCCCACATGTAACCACCAAACAAACCTGTATTCTGGATTACACGATGACATGGAATTAAAAAAGCAATAGGATTTTTACCAATAGCACTACCAACAGCTCTGGAAGCTTTAGGGCTTCCAATCATATCTGCAATATGTCCATAAGTCACCAATTTACCCATAGGAATTTTTAATAGCGTTTCCCATACCTTTAGCTGGAAATCAGTTCCCTTCAAATGCAGTTTAATCTGCTGAAGCTGAGACCAGTCATTTTTAAAAATAGCCAGAGACTGCTCCTGTAAATCACTCTGTGAAGCAACAAAACGGGCATTAGGAAACCTGCTCTTCAAAGCCAGTACAGATGATTCTTCGTCAGCATCAGCAAAAGCCATATAACAAATTCCCTTATGGGTAGATGCCGTAAGAATACGTCCAAATACACTATTGCCAAAACTATAACCAATTTCCAGATCCCGACATCCATTTTTATACTCTGCAGGAGTCATCCCTTCTATAGAAACAAAAAGATCATGTAGTCGACTGGTGCCGGATAAACCAATTTCATGGGCAACATCAAACAAAGTAGGGTTATTATCAGAAAGTAGTCTCTTAGCATGTTCAACACTAATAAACTGCAAAAACTTTTTAGGAGTGGTGCCCGCCCATTCGGTAAACAAACGTTGAAAATGATAAGGACTCAAATGGCTGACCTCAGCTATTTCATCTAAGCTGGGTTGTTCTTTGAAATTCTCTTTAATATAATCGATAGCTCTGGCAATCCTATTATAATTGATAATGTCCTGTTCTTTCATGACTATAATTTCTTTTACTGAAACAAATATCAACAGTTTGAGCGAGACATAAAATCCGAAAATTGCTAAATACTAAACGCCGCCATGTTCTTGTTTTTTTTATAACCGACAGTTTGCAATGTAATAACCTTTGGATATAAAGAAATCAAAATCCTGATTAGAGTGCTCTTAAATTAGCTTTGTCATAAAAATGTTAAAAAATAATGTTTCGTTAAGAAACAAAAAATTGAAGCTACTGTTTATGTTGTAATCTGTCAATAACTTATTAGAGAACTAATTATGGCTAAAAATGTAGCAGAACAACTAGTAGACATGCTTGTGGAGATTGGTGTGAAGCGAGTATATGCGGTTACAGGCGATAGTTTAAACTTTTTCAATGATGCAGTAAGAAGAAACGGTAAAATCCAATGGATTCATGTCAGGCATGAAGAAGTAGGAGCCTATGCTGCAGCTGCAGAGGCAGAATTAGATGGTATAGCCTGTTGTGCCGGAAGCTGCGGGCCAGGGCATGTACATTTAATCAATGGATTATACGATGCCAACAAATCTCATGTACCTGTAATAGCCATAGCATCTACCATTAATACCAATGAAATGGGGATGGACTATTTTCAGGAAACCAACACTTTTAAGTTATTTGATGATTGTAGTGTTTACAACCAGTTAGTAACCACAGCCGAACAGTTTCCCCGTATTTTTATAACAGCGGTACAACATGCTATTTCTAAAAAAGGAGTCTCTGTTATTGGTTTACCCGGAGATGTCAGTCAGCAGGAAGCTGTAGAATCAGACGTATCTAATCAGATTTTTAGATGTAAACCCATTATAAGGCCATCAGATGCAGAACTTAACAAACTAGCCAGCTATATTAACGAAGCAGAAAAAATAACCATTTACTGTGGAGTAGGAGCAGTAGATGCCCATCCCGAGATCTTACAATTGGCAGCAACCATAAAAGCACCGATAGGGTATTCTTTCAGAGGGAAAATGGGGATACAACATAACAATCCCTACGAGATTGGGATGACAGGCCTTTTGGGCCAACCCTCTGCATATTACAGTATGCATGAATCTGATTTGGTATTGCTGTTAGGTACAGACTTTCCTTATCAGAAGTTTATGCCGGCGAATAATAAAATTATCCAGATAGATGAAACAGCAGAAAGATTAGGAAGAAGAGCAAAATTAGAATTAGGCTTATGTGGAGATGTTAAAGAAACCCTGAAAGCACTATTGCCATTATTGAAATCACGTACAGATGACCATTTTCTAAATGCCCAGCTTAAATTCTACGAAAAGGTAAAAGAAAACATGAAAACCTATGTAGAAGAAAGAGGAGAAAAAAACAGTATACAGCCCGAGTTTCTGGCTCATATTATAGATCAACAAGCAGATAACGATGCCATATTTACCGTTGACACGGGAATGACCTGTGTATGGGGAGCCCGGTTTATTAACGGAACGGGAACCCGAAAAATGCTGGGGTCTTTTAACCATGGCTCTATGGCCAATGCCATGCCCATGGCAATAGGAGCAGCGTTGGCACATCCAGAACGTCAGGTGATAGCCATGTGCGGCGATGGAGGTATTTCTATGCTGTTAGGTGATTTGGCAACCATTAAGCAATACAATTTACCCGTTAAGATTATTGTATTCAATAATAGAGCGTTAGGTATGGTAAAGTTAGAAATGGAAGTAGCCGGTTTACCCGATAATGAAACCAATATGGAAAACCCTGATTTTGCTATGGTAGCAAAAGCAATGGGAATAGTAGGTGTAAATGTAGATCACCCAGATCAAGTAGAAGCTGCCATTCAACAAGCATTTACTTATGACGGCCCCTATTTACTAAATGTTTTTACCAATCCAAATGCCCTGGCAATGCCCCCTAAAATCGAATGGGAGCAAATTAAGGGAATGACCAAGTCTATGACCAAACTTATGTTAGGTGGTAAAATGGATGAAGTATGGGATACCATCAAAAGTAACTTTAAACATCTTAAAGAAATATAAAAGCAACTATCGTGTTTTAGTCTTGTAATCAGGAAATACCATGTATAAAAAAAGGCTTGCACCGATGATATCGGGCAAGCCTAATTCAACTAATATTAACTTATTATAAGGATTAAAATCTATAAGAAACAGATGCAGAGAAATTTCTTGGATCTATCTGATTGATATAACCACCTCTGTAGTAAGAATTATAACCAATAGCATCTGCAATATTGTTCAAATAAAAACGAGCAGTATATTGTTTTATCTTATAACCCACTTGTGCATTTAAAGTAGTGTAAGCAGGCATATCAAAAGGCTTTACACCTGTTGGTGTTCCGTGTCCGTCAGGAGATAAACTGAATTCGTTTACAGGTCTTTCACCTACATAATAAACTCCAAAACCTAAAGAAAGACCATTTAAAGTAGCATCGTTAAAAGCATAGTTAATCCAGCCATTAGCAGTGTGTTTTGGTGCGTTCATAGGCGCAGAACCATTTACATAAGAAGGGCTGTTTTGATATTGCGCATCAAGATAAGCGTAGCCCAACATTACCTGAAGGTTTTCCAGAATACGGCCATTCAATTCAGCCTCAATACCTTTACGTTTTAAATCACCAGCTTTGAAATAAAATCCTGTTGTAAGGTCAGAATTTGGTTGATATTCTGTATTAGACAGGTTTTTAGTGATAATATCAAAGTAAGTAAAGTTAAATCTTAATCTGTTATTTAACCAGTCAGATTTAATTCCCACTTCAACCTGATCTGTAGTTGATGGACCAATCTCATCACCATTGCTCATTAAGTTGGCAGCAGAACGAAGACTGGTACTGTTGGTAAAAGATCCAAATACATTGATATTGCTGATAGGAGTAACCATAACACCCACACTTGGGTTCCACGCATGTCTGCTTGGAGTAGTTACACCAGTCAGTGTCTTTGTTCCCGTAATCTCAGAATATCTTAAACCAACAATAGCTTTTACGTACCTGTTAAAAGTAACTACATCCTGAGCCATTAAACCATAAGTATTGTAAGCCGATAATACTTCCGGTTGAGCTGCAAAAACTACTTTTTTATCAGTAGAATTAGGGATATCCGTAAATACATCTATTACATCTATAGCTACAGAACCTAAATTTGTAGTAGAGGCATCAGCACCTCTGAAGTCAAAACCAGCCTGAAAAGTGTGATTTATACTTCCTGTTTTAACATTTTCGCCCACAAGGTCTAATTGAAAAGTGCTGTTTTTATCATTTCTCAAATTTCTACCCTGTGTTCTTTGTCTTTTATTCCATTCAACATTGGTTTTAGTTAAAGTACTTAATGACGTAGAAGTATTATCTACATTGTATTTAGACGTCATGTAAGCTGCTCTCAAGCTCAATTTATCAGTCAGTTTTCTATTTAATCTGGCAGAGAAAGAAGATGTAATCGTATTGTTTACATCCGTATTTAAACCTAAGAATTTATTATGCGGAAGATTATATAATTTGTTCTCATCAATATTCCCCAGGTTTATAGTACTGTTTACAGGAGTCCTTTTATCATTCATATAATCCCCTTCAATAGTAATGGTAGTTTTATCAGTAGGTCTCCACTCCAAAGAAGGATTAATATAAACACGGTTAGAGTTAACAACAGGCCTGTAATTATCAGCCCTTTCAAAAGAACCATTTAATCTAACAGCTAAAGTTCTGTTTTTATCCAAAACATTTTGCACATCAAAAGCAGGTCTTAATTGTCCCCAGCTTCCGGCGCGTAAGCTAACCTCACCAGAATTAGTGAATTGAGGTGTTTTAGTTACTATGTTAACCACACCACCAGCATTTCCAATATCAGTAATAACACCTTGCGTAATAGCCGCAGAACCCTTTAAAACCTGAATAGACTCAACACCCTGCATATCCGTAGCAATAGATGCTGTTTGGAATTGAGAATCCATACGTACACCATTTTTTAATACCGGTATACCACGAAAACCTCTTGAAGACAAACTCTCTTTTACACCACCATAAGAACCAAACAGGGTAACACCCGGAACGTTTCTTACCGCATCAGTAATAGTTAAAGCCCCTTGCTCTTCAATTACAACATTAGAAATTATAGAAATACTTTGAATCTGATCAGAAGGTTTAATAGGCATTCTGGTAATAGCCTCTAATCCCTTAGGAGCTACATAGCGTTCGCCAAAAACCTCAACCTGTGCTAACTCTTTATCCAAAGATTTTAAGGAAATGCTGTTAATATTAGCCTCACCATGTTTAAAAGAGATGCTAACTCTCTCAGTAGAATGGCCAACTAAGCTGTACAAAATATTGTATTTACCAGGTAAAATACCTTTTAAGATATATTCCCCGTTTTCATCTGTTTTGCCGGCAATATTAGCCTCCTCTACATAAATAGAAACAGACGGAAGAGCGTTGCCATTAGTATCATTTACCCTACCTTTTAAGATTGCCCTGTGTTGTGCAAAGGCTTGAGTAGTAAGGGTTACAAGTAAAAATAAAATAAATCTTTTAACCATTTTATTTGGATTAAGTCTAAATAATTATATTTGCGGCAAATCTAAGAACTTTGTTTATTTAAAAACGACGAAAAAGGAAAGAAAAACGACGGAAAAGGTAATATTCTTATAAAAAGGATATAGAGAAGGAGCTAAAAAATATTAAAATGATGGATAAAATAACTTTAGCAGAACTTTTAGGCAACAAATGTTTACAGTGGCAAACACCGTTTGTTGATTATTGCTATGCCGATTTTGTATTAAACAAAGAGTTGAAGTTTTATCTGGATAACCCTAATCAAAAAAATATTTACGTATTATATCTGTTAAGAGGCCATAAAATACAGATAGATACAGACCCAAGCAACAGCTTACAGCTTAATCAAAAGCAATTTGCTTTAATTTATTGTACTAAAAACCAATCTCAGATAAACTTAACCTGTTTGCCGTCAGAACGAATAGAATTGCTGGTTATAGGCGTATCAGCAGCATGGTTTCAGGAATTAGAAACTTTGAGAGAAGTTTTTGAACAAGAAAAAATAATTCCGGCAAACAAAACACTAAATAAAGTAGTCAATATGTCTGTAGAATTGGCAGACTGTATTTCCGGTACCAACCATTTAGACCGCTTTGCAGGAAAAATAAAAGATTGTTATCTGGAATTAAAAGTACAGGAGATATTGCTGCTATCTGTAGAAGCCTATAAGAATAGTCTGAAAGAACACGAAGAAATAGATACAGGAGCCTTAGAAAAAATGACCTTAATACATGATTTGTTAACCAATAATCCAGATAAAGAGCATAGTCTTAAAAACCTGGCAGAAACTATTTGTAGTAACACCACGTTTGTAAAACTAAACTTTAAAAAGATTTATGGAAAAACAGTATTTGAGTATTTGCAACAAATACGCATGGAAAAATCATTACAATTATTAAAACAAAAAACACACTCTGTTACAGAAATTGCCAGTCAGGTAGGCTATAAACACGCTACACACTTTACTGCGGCATTTAAAAAATATTATGGGGTTTCTCCTAAAAAAATTAAGTAATTAAACTAAAAATAATTAATATTTGTTTTAGAGAACATCACAAAAATTAAAAAAGCACAAGAACAAACCCTCTGAAAAAGAATAAAAAACCATTCCAGATTATAAAAAACAAAGCCTGTTTGAATAGGTAATTTCCAATTTATCCTAAATTTTATTGTTAAAACCGTATCCAGACTCTATCTTCGCTGCATATTCTTTAAAAGAGAAAAAACTCAGGCTAATGAATAATGAAATCGAACGGCTAATAGCAAAGCATTATCCCAATGCAAAAAAAGGAGAAGAAATAACAGATACCTATTTAAGCTTTCTGAGAGACGAATATCAATCAGACCTTAGTAAAATGTTATTTGCAACCTCCTTATGCTCAGACGATATAAATGTTTCCACAAACTTTCGTAAAGTATTAACCAGACCCTTTACTTTAGGCGGAATGGGCGGATTACCCTATGCCGGTCTGACCGGAATGATAGCTTTTGCCCATCATGTACCTGATGGTGGAGACGCATTTATATTCTATGGCCCCCATATTGGAATTACAGATGAAGGTGAGTTGGGTAAAATGAGAAGGCCGGGACAAAAGCACCTTACCAATAGCTGCGGAGCATTAATGCTGGCTTTAGAACGTATAAAAAGGATAGAAGATGTCTATATTCCCGTAAATATGGAAATAGACTATCAGCAAACTTTGCTAGAAAGAAGTGTAATGCCTTTTAAGCAAAGGATTTTAGAAGCAGAACAGCCCGAAAAAGAAATTACAGAAGTTACCTATAATAACATTAATTACAGAGTACACGAACTTGTAAAAATATGCAAAACAGAATTTAATTGTGAAAGGGTGTTTCTGCTGGGCGGAGTAATAATCAATACCAGTCCCGAATTCTCGGACTATGTAGACGTAAGAACTTTTGAAGTTTTAGATTTGAAAAACATTGAACAGCAAGATCTGATCTCTATTTTACAAAGCGATGCTTTTAAAAATTTGTAGACATACAATGGTATTGAAGTAAAAATATTATACATTTAAATAATCAATCGCTGAAATAAAGAATATGCTTTTAAACTATATTACCTGGAATCCGTCAGAAAGCCTTATAGATTTAGGCTTTATCTCAATAAAATTCTATTCGTTATGTTTTCTGCTGGCTTTTTTGTTCAGTTACATTGTAGTGAAGAAACAATTCGAGAAAAAAAATATAAGCATAGAAGTACTGGATAAACTGACCATTTATGTTTTTTTAGGAACATTAATAGGTGCCAGATTAGGGCATTGTTTGTTTTACGATTTTGCTTATTACTCTAAACATCCATTAGAAATTATCTTACCATTTACCTTTAATCCGTTTAGGTTTACCGGTTTTCAGGGTTTGGCAAGTCATGGAGGAGGAATAGGAATTCTGGTAAGTTTGTACCTGTTTTCCAGAAAATATAAAATGAACCTTTGGTATTTAGTAGATACCGTAGCTATGGTTGTACCTTTGGCCGGTGGTTTTATCCGTTTAGGAAACCTGATGAACTCAGAAATTATAGGAAAAGTAACAGATGTAAGCTGGGCATTTATTTTTGTAAAAGAAGATATGCAACCCAGACATCCGGCACAATTATACGAAGCTATATGTTACTTCTTGTTGTTCTTTTTACTTTATAGAATAAATAAAGAACGCAAGAAAGCCGTAGGATTTAATTTCGGGTTTGTAATTACAGGAATCTTTATTGTAAGGTTTTTAGTAGAATTTATTAAAGAAAACCAGTCAGCATTTGAGAATGGAATGTTCTTAAATATGGGGCAAATACTAAGTATACCATTTATACTGTTGGGCTTATATCTCTTGTTTATTAAAAAGAAACAGCCCGAGACAGTTGCCTCTGCCCAAAGAAATAAGAAATAGCTTAATCCGGTTCCGGGATAATAAAACATTTAGACAAGCCAAGCCCCGATGGGGGCACATTGAGCTTGTCTAAATGTTTTGCGTGGGGTTAATTAAAGATTGAATATAATGAACGGAGTTCCCAGTGTCAGAACCACGGATTCAAAAGATTAAAGGATTACACTGATGGAGTTGTATTATGCAAATCAAATCCGTGATATCCAATAATCCTGTATAACGATTTCTGGATAATAAAATTGATAGACAAGCCAAGTCCCAACGGGGTCACATTGAGCTTGTCTAAATGTATTGCGTGGGGTTAATAAAGTCCGAATTTGATGAACGGAGTTCCCAGTGTCAGAACCACGGATTCAAAAGATTAAAGGATTACACTGATGGAGTTGTATTATGCAAATCAAATCCGTGACAACCAATAATCCTGTATAATCCGTGATTCAAACTAACAGAAAGAAACAATGAAAAGCAAAGTCTAATAGTCGATAGTGCGTCATTAAGGATAGTTTTTTTGCTGAACTTTTGTACGTATAGTATTCCTTTCTGGATATCAGAGCAAATTCCCGTTAGGTTTTTCATTTTTACAGGCTACCTACAAGCCAATTACCAGCAACCTACCTAATAAAGGTATAGTATACCCTTTTATTAGGTGTTGTTTACACTTTATTAACCTTTTTACCCAGCAATAACAAAGCCCATAGCCTATAAAAAGTATACAAATGGTATAGTAAAGGTATAGCAATAGTATAGTAAGTGTATAGTAATTATATTGTAAGTATATAGTAAATAGGGATTAGAGTGGGACTTAAGTGGGAGTTATATGGGACTAGAGTGGGACTTATAAACTGAGAAATGCTTGGTTTTAACCTTTTATTTGGTTATTTTAGAGTATACCTAATATAAGCAAAATATTATGGCAGAACAAGAACATTCTTTGCCTTATTCTGGAAAAACGGGTAATAGAGTAGGCTACCGAAGAGGTAAAAAATACTTTGAACGACAGCAAACCAAATCGTACCAACCCCCTGCAGAAAGTCTTAAAAGTGCCAATGAATTTGGTACAGCCAGCAAAGCCTCGGTTTTATTAAGAAATGCATTTAAAGAGGTATTGTTAAGTTCTTTTAAAACCGATTTACATAGCAGGTTATCTAAGCGTTTTGGAGAAGTATTACGTAGCGGACCAATTGAAAAGAAAGGAACCAGAAACGTATTTGATGGCGATCCTGAGGTTTTGAGAGGTTTTGAATTTAATAAAGACCGGAGTTTTGATGGTTTAACGCTGCTTAGGTTAACTGTAAATGTGCATGATAAAGAAGTATGGGTACAACTACCTTCGTTTAAAAGAGAAATTTATACAAGTATGCCTCCAAAGGCCGAGAGATTATGGGTTGAAGTATCCTATGCATGGATTGATTTTACCAATGCTGTACATTTTACTTCTAAGGCACCTCCGGTAGTATTCAATGGGGCTGAAGATTTTAAAGGAGGAAGGTTTAAAATAGCTATTCGTGAAGAAAAACAATGGGCTTTGGTAGTGATGATTACAATATGTTTTGATTATAATTCATCCGGACCTTTGGGGATTATAGGCAATAAAATGTATCAGGCGGGACGTATAGAGAAGGTATTGTATTTCTCGGATGGTAAATTGTTGCAGTACCAAAATAATCAGGTCAAAAGCAGAAAAGAGCCCGAAAAAGTTGCTGGTCCTGACGTTTTTTGGGAAGAACTTTAGCTGTGTAACTGTTTATAAAGAAAGCAGATGTTGTGGTGAGGTTAAGAGGCTGTTTAAATTTCATTCAATAATTATTATAGTTGTTGAGATTGCTTCATTCCGTTAGCAATGACAAAAATAGGAGCGTCACTGCGAGGAACGAAGCAGTCTCTTTTACCCCTGTATTTTATTTATCTCATTTTTAAACAGGTTTTATTTAATCGATTGGAACTAAACTTGCTTCATCATCATCTTGCGAATTAAAAGGTTAAGAGCTTGTTTAAATTTCATTCAATAATTATTATAGTTGTTGAGATTGCTTCACTCCGTTCGCAATGACAAAAACAGGAGCGTCTTCCGAATTTACTTCGAAACTAAAACATGAAATAATGTCCAAATCACTCAAAAACAATGAAATATTAATCGAACTTAGGTTTATAAGTTTTAGGCCACAGCATTAATATTCTATGGAAAAAAAGAACACGCATCATTTCCAAAGAGATGATGCGTATAAAATAGTATAGGATGCTAAAAAGATAAAACCCTGATTTATCCTTTAGGTAATGCTTTTCTAATTTCAGGGGCTACTTTTGTACCAAATAGCTCTATAGCTTTCATTACATCTTTATGTTCGGGACCGCCAACATCAATATGGGCAATAAATCTCGTCAGTCCAAAAAGTTCATGCATATACAATATTTTATCGGTAACCTCGGCAGCATCGCCAATAAATAAAGCTCCTTGTTTTTGTCTGCCGGCTTCAAATTGTTCTTTTCTAAAAGGTGGCCAACCACGTTCTTTTCCTATTCTGTCCATCTGATCGGCATAATAAGGAAAGTAATTGTCAGCAGTTTCCTGCCCGTTATTACCTAAAAATGTATGCGAATGTATGGCAATCTGCATTTTAGATACATCATGACCATGTTTTGCGTATTCTTCTTTGTATAGTTTTACCAGAGGCTGAAACTGGTACGGATAGCCACCTATAATTGCTATAATTAAAGGAAGCCCTAGTTTGGCTGCCCTAAGGACTGATTCTGGTGTTCCGCCTACGGCAATCCATATAGGTATTTGGGGATTAAGTGCTCTGGGGTAAATACGCTGATTGGTTAAAGGGGCTCTTACAGTTCCCTTCCAGTTAATCACCTGGTTTTTATTAATGTTAAGCAGTAAATCCAGTTTCTCTTCAAAAAGAATATTGTAATCACTTAAATGATAGCCATACAAGGGGAAAGATTCAATAAAACTACCTCTGCCTACCATAATTTCGGCCCGGCCACCGGATAGTAAATCCAGCATGGCAAAATCTTCGTAAACTTTTACGGGATCTGAAGAGCTTAAAACGGTTACTGCACTGGCCAATTTAATATTTGTAGTTACTGTTGCTGCTGCGGCTAAAATCATTTCTGGGCTAGAAACGGCATAATCTTCTCTATGGTGCTCGCCCATGCCAAAGACATCCAGTCCAACTTCATCTGCCAGTTTAATTTCTTTGATGATTTCCTGTATTCTTTGATGTGCAGAAATCTGTTTTCCGATGGCTGGATTCTGAGCTACATCTCCAAACATTCCAATTCCTAATTCCATATATTAATTCTCCTTATAATTTACTCCTAAATCAAATATAAATATAAGCGTCTGGTAAAAACTCATCTAATAATTTTTTTACCATTCTTTTTGATTATGATTTTGTTGTGTTTTTTGAGGTAGAAATCTAACTTGCTCTTCAAAAACAGGACTTGGCCCACTCAAAATAGCCCATGAAAAAAATCACAATATAAATTTAAACAGGCTTTAATGCCAATTTTGAAAAGACATGAAATAACAATTGATAGTACCGGAAAATCTACAGTTGATTTAATTAGTGACCTAGAAAAAAAAACGTAATTAAATCATGAAAAATTCCGTAGTAACCTGAGTTCGACTATAAAAAGGCTATGAGAGTAATGCCAAAAGAGATTGCTTCACTCCGTTCGCAATGACAAAAATAGGAGTGTCACTGCGAGGAACGAAGCAGTCTCTTTTACTTCTGTATTTTATTTATCTCATTTTTAAACAGGCTGTAACAATCATACTTCTTCATTTTTAACAAAACTTATCATTATATATGGCCTGTCAATAATTTACCTTTTTGAGGAAAAAGGAAAAACTATAGGTTGTACATCAATTGAATACAAAATGGTTAATTTACCTACTTTTAGGTTAAAGTAACACTTTTACATCAATTGCTTAATTGTCATATTTAAAATATGAATGAAAACTATTTTAGAAAAGGGTTCTCGCAACCTATTATTTCATCAAACGGGATAATGACATTTACATTGCTGTTTGAAACAGATATCAACGGATCAATTAATGCATATGATTCTAGTTTAAAGGTAAGTATTAATAGTATTTGGAATCTTTCTAACGATGAAGCAGGCAATACAATTATAACTATTCCTAATTTCAAAATAAGAAAAGGTACCTGGATTAGTTTAGGAGTTTGTTGTAATATAATCCATTTGGAAGATAACTTAAAGAGCTTTGATTCTGCTTATGATATTGTTGGAGAGTAACTAAAGACATAAAGTTCATAACTTAGGTAAGTTTGTAAATATGTTATATGTAATTTCAAATGGACTTCATGGGAGTTTTTACAGTGTTTTTACCGGTAAATTAACCTGAAGGATTTCTTGTTTGCTTATCCTATGAATACTACTAGTTTGGAATAGTTGTTTTTCAGAGGTTTGTCTCTGTCTATTTTTTCTGAGCTCTTACATTTTTTACTTCTGCACTGGTTATCATCCCAGATTTATTCTCAAAAGAATTACGGATATAGGTTAGTATGTCTGCAATCTGTTGGTCGTTTAGCTGATTAAATGGCGGCATAGGGTTGGAATAATATTCGCCATTAATTTCTATTTCTTCATCTAAACCTTTAAGCAGGATATTAATAAGTCTTGTTTTATCTCCGTTTACGTAAGTGGTTTTTCTTATCGGTGGATTTAGATTAGGCACCCCGTTTCCGTCCGCCTGATGGCAAACCATGCATTGCTGTGTATAGAGTGCACTCCCTCTGTCGTAAGATTTTTTGAAGTCTGCATTAACCATGTTGCTGGATGGGGCTGCTTTTTTTACTGTGTTTTTTTGTTGAGCATAGCCTGCCAACCCCATAACCATGCATAATCCTAATGCGGCATAAAATTTATTATTTACCATTATAGCTAATCTTAAAGATAGTTCCTTTTTTATCGTCTGTAACATAAATAGATCCGTCTGGTCCCTGGGCTAACCCGCATGGCCTGTATACGGCTTGAGAGGCTGATGTTATGTTGTCAGATCCAGCAAATCCGTTAGCAAAAATTTCCCATTCACCAGCAGGTTTACCGTCTTTAAATGGTACAAAAGCTACATAAAAACCTTCTTGTTTTTCAGGAGTTCTGTTCCACGAGCCATGAAATGCTATAAATGCACCGTTTTTGTATTTGGCAGGAAACTGATTACCTGTATAGAATAACAATCCGTTGGGGGCAAGGTGAGCCGGAAAAGCTACTGTAGGGTTAATAAATGCTGTGCTTGCCGGTTTTTTTCCATCTCCACCATATTCAGGAGCTTGTATGTTCTTTTTTTGAAAGGGATCGTAATAAGCAAATGGCCAACCTGCATTATCTCCTTTTTTTAATTCATATAAACATTCGGCAGGAAGTTCTGCGTTTGCTTTTGCATCGTATAGTTCCGGAAATAAGGTGTTTAATTGATCGCGTCCGTGTTGCATCACAAATAAGCTGTTTGTAATATGGTTCCAGTCTAAGCCAACTACGTTTCTTAAACCTGTGGCATAACGAACACCCTGACCGTAGGTTTGGTTTAGTTTAGTTGTTTTAAACTGCCAGATACCGCCTGCAGAGTCTAATAATGGACAGCCGGGTATGCCTTTAGACCCTGTTTTTCTATCTTGTTCCTGACAGGAGTTTGAATAAGCACCTACGTTTACGTAAATGTTATCATTATTGTCTATCACAATGGATTTGGTTTCGTGCTGTCGTCCCATCTTCAAGCCGGTAACAATGGTTTCCGGGCTTTGGGTATCTATCACTTCGTTTTTATTGTTCAGTTTATACCTGAATACTTCCTGATTGGATGACGCGTATAAATAACCATTTTTTATGAAAATACCTGTACCACCATAATTTCCAAAGCCATTAACTACTTTGTATTTGCCATTGGACTCTTTCAGGTAAAGGACTCCCTTACCATCTACCGGTCTGGCTAATTTTACATACATACTTCCATCGTTATTGATACTCAGGTGTCTGGGTTTACCCAGGTTTTCGGCAACAATATTTGTGGTAAAACCTTTCGGCAAAGTTATCTTTACACCATCGGCAACGGTAATATTTGTTTCGCCCTGAGCAAATGTGTAGGAGGTCATAGTTAGTCCGGCTATGGCGAGACCACCTATCAATAATACTTTTTTCATCTTAGTTTGGTTGGTATAAATCAAAGTTATTATGCAATATACGTATTCCGATTGGCAATATCTTCTGTTGAAATCTCAGCCTGTTTTGTCTTACAAATTCAATGTTAGTTTATTTTTACAGGCTGATTGTGCTTTTTCGACTGAAGATAACCAGATCATTTATTTTTCAAAAATACAGGGTTGCCTGTTTTTTTATTGAGCTGATTTGGCAAAATATAATGTTTAATTGGCTTCTTTCGCCAAGATAACTTACAAAAATGCCAAAAAGAAAGGTTTTTTAAAGAGAAACTATGAGATATTTGAATGTAGCTTTTAGTGTACTGAATTTATTTTAAAAACCAATTTTAACTGGATATGAACAAATTGACTTTATTAAGCAATAAATATGTGCTGGCTTTAAGTTTGTCTTTGGCTATTTTGTTGGCTTGTACATCTTCAAAAGAAGAAACAACAATAAAAAAAGAGGAAGAAACTGTTGGTCCGATAACAGGGCCTGATAATGATAAAGATGATCCCTCGAAAGAAGAACCGCCTGCGGGTAACCCCAATGCGGGAAATCCTGTTGTAAATGGAGCTGTTACTTTAAGTGCAACGGCTAGCTCTGGGAGTGCTTATCCTCTTTTTACTGGGGCTTTTGCCCATGAAAATCCAGATTGTGTACATAGTCCATTTGGGCCACATGTTACACAGGCGTTTGATTCGGATTTAAATAAAAATGTATTTGTTTTCCATAGTCATATCATTGATGATAATGACAGATGTACCAATTTTGACAGGGTAAGAATGGAAATTAAGGGAAGTAATAGTAAAACGGAACATAAGGAAAATGAAATGGGATATTACAGATGGAAGTTTAAATTACCTGCTGATTTTGTAGGGTCTAATACTTTTTGCCATATTTTCCAGATTAAAGCAAAAAGTGGAGATGCCGGTGCTCCATTGATTACTATCACGCCAAGAGCTTCTGTGCTGGAAGTTATTCATGATGCGGGAGCGAGCAGTGCAAATAGTTTAGGTAAAGTTGTTTCGGTACCATTAGCTCCGTTTAAAGGAACGTGGGTAGAGGCTTATGTGAAGTATAAAAGTAGTGATAATGGCTCGTTTGAAATTGTATTAACAAGGGTAAGCGATGGTGTTACTTTGCTTAGTTATAATAAAACAAGTGGTATAGATATGTGGCGTACGGGCGACAATCAGGTGAATCGGGGGAAATGGGGCGTGTATAGATCTAAAGGCGATGGGAAAACTGCGTTAAAGGATGAACAGGTGAGATTTGCTGATTTTTGCGTATCGGAGACAAGTGAGGCGGAGTGTCCGGGCGGGTAAGTAGTAGATGATAAGTTGTATGTGGTAAGTTGTGTAGTAGCAGATATTGAAGTAATCTGTTAGAAGGTTTTGCCAATACGGTTTATGAATAGGCCAATTAGTTTGATTGGTTTGATGGATAAAATGTGCTAATTGCGCATTTGATTTTCCTGTTTTTTAGAATATTGATATTGTCAGCTGTCTGAATATAGCTTGGGTGTAAAATGCCATTTCCTATTCAGGCAGTTTCTTTTTGAATAGGATGTATATTAGATAGTATTACCCAGATATGCGAAAACTTTATTTTTTAGCTCTAAGCTCTTTTTTAGCTGTTGCAAATGCCGATGCTCAGCAGTACGATAAAACTTTAAAATTGTGGTACGATGCACCGTCCAGAAACTGGAATGAGGCTTTGCCTATTGGTAATGGTCGTTTAGGGGCTATGGTGTTTGGCAATCCCGACAGGGAGAAAATCCAGTTAAACGAGGAAACTGTTTGGTCTGGTGGTCCTAATACCAATATTACTTCAGAATCGGGGGCTGCTATTCCGAAGCTGAGACAGCTGATTTTTGAGGAGAAGTTTTTGGAAGCACAGGCTTTGGCTGATGTAGATATGTTTCCGAAGAAAAACAGCGGGATGATCTATCAGCCTGTAGGTGATTTATTAATTAACTTTCCGGGACATGCACAGGTTGAAAAATATTATAGGGACCTTAATATTGAAAAAGCAGTAACGACCGTTAGCTATCGTTTAAATGGTGTTAATTATAAAAGGGAGACTTTCGCTTCTTTCCCAGATCAGGTTATTATTGTTCGTTTAACTGCTGATAAGCCAAATAAAATAACTTTTAATGCTTCTTTAACTTCGCCGCAGAATAGTGCACAGAAGATAGAAAACGGTAGATTGATTTTAACAGGGCTAACTGCGGATCATGAAGGAGAGAAGGGGCAGATCAAATTTGAGACTCAGGTTAAAACCAAAGTAAAAGGAGGAAAGGCGGAGCTGACAGGTAATTTATGGAAGGTTACAAATGCCAATGAGGCGATTATTTATATTTCTATGGCTACCAATTTTGTCAAGTACAATGATATTTCCGGTAACCAACATGTAAAGGCGTCAAATTATTTAGATAAAGCATTTGTTAAGAATTATGACGATGCTCTAAAACAACATATTGCATTCTATCAGCAATTTTTTAACCGGGTAAAGTTTGATGTGGGCGTCAATGCTTCGGTGAATAAACCTACTGACAGAAGGATTTATGAATTCGCAAAAAGCTTTGATCCACATTTAGCAGCTTTATATTTTCAGTTTGGAAGGTATCTTTTGATTTGTAGCTCGCAACCGGGTAACCAACCGCCAACTTTACAGGGAATTTGGAATGATAGAATGGATGCGCCATGGGATAGTAAGTACACGATCAATATCAATACGGAAATGAACTATTGGCCAGCGGAAGTAACGAATTTATCTGAATTGCATCAACCTTTGTTTAATATGCTGGAAGATCTGGCTGTAACAGGACAAGCCACTGCTCAATCGATGTATGGTGCTAAAGGCTGGGTAACACACCATAATACCGATTTGTGGCGGATTACCGGTCCTGTTGACAGACCTTATGCTGGACTTTGGCCAATGGGAGGGAATTGGCTAAGCCAGCATTTGTGGGATCATTACCAGTTTACCGGTAATAAAGACTTTTTGAAGAAATATTATCCTGTTTTAAAGGGTGCAAGTGATTTTTATCTGGATATTTTACAGGAGGAACCTAAGCACAAATGGTTAGTGGTTTCTCCATCAAATTCCCCTGAAAACACTTATGTAGAAGGTAAGAGAGTATCTATTGCCGCAGGAACAACGATGGACAATCAGTTGCTTTTTGATCTGTTTAGTAAAACTGCCAAAGCTGCTGAGATTTTAGGTATAGATAAAGATTACAGTACGCTATTGAAACAAAAGATCAACAGGCTTGCACCTATGCAAATTGGTAAATACAGCCAGTTACAGGAATGGATGTACGATTGGGACAGACCGGATGACAAACACCGCCATGTTTCTCACCTATATGGCTTATATCCCAGCAATCAAATATCTCCATATAGTACTCCTGAGCTGTTTGATGCAGCCAGAACTTCGTTGATTTACAGAGGTGATCCGGCTACTGGTTGGTCTATGGGATGGAAAGTCAATTTATGGGCCCGTTTTCTGGATGGAAATCATGCCTATAAATTAATTACCGATCAATTGAAGTTGGTTGGCGGAAGTATAGATAGTGTGAACGTAAAAGGCGGTGGAACTTATCCGAATATGTTTGACGCTCATCCTCCTTTTCAAATTGATGGAAACTTTGGTTGTACTGCAGGAATAGCGGAGATGATTTTGCAATCACATGACGGTGCTATCCATATTTTACCTGCTTTGCCTGATATCTGGCCAACCGGTAAAATGACAGGTTTGGTAGCCAGAGGTGGTTTTGTGGTAGATGTTGTTTGGGAGAAATCTAAATTAAAGGAGCTGAAAGTTACTTCTCGTTTGGGAGGAAATTGCAGGTTGAGAATTAATGAGGATTTATTAGCTTCTACAGCTAATCTTAAAGCTGCATCGGGAAACAATGCTAATGCTTTTTATGAGGTTCCTACGGTTAAGAAGCCAATAATTTCTCCTGAAGCTAAGTTAAAACCGGTAGGTATTAAAGCCAGTAAGGAGTTTGATCTTTCTACCGAAGCCGGAAAGGAGTATGTTTTTAAGTTTTAGGTAGTTGGGGGCGAGTGAAGAAGATCCGAGGTATTGAAATATACTGTTGATATGAAATTGCTTCGATTTCTCGCAATGAGGTTCCTAATTTTTGTAATTGCGATGAGGAACGACGAAGCAATCTTATTCAGGACTATGCAAATCACGAAATAATAATTGAACTCCGATTTATAAGGAGGATTCGAAACTTATATGATGAGATGCTGAAACGAGTTCAGCATGACAGTATAGGGGAGAATCCGCTTTGATCAATATTTTAGTACAAAATAGAGCTATTATTTAAGAGCCTAACTTTTAATGATGATGAATAGATATATATACTTGTTGACACTTTTTGTGATAGCAAATCTTGCAGGATTTGCGCAAAGCAAATCAGATCCTAATTTAGTTTTATGGTATAAGGAACCTTCTAAGATTTGGGAAGAGGCTTTACCTATAGGTAATGGTTTTCAAGGAGCCATGGTCTTTGGTGGCGTTGGCAAAGAACGTTTTCAACTGAATAACGGAACTTTATGGTCTGGATTCCCTAATCCGGGAAATAATCCAAAAGGTCCAGCGGCTTTGCCTCAGGTAAGAAAAGCCATTGACGATGGGGATTATGCTAAAGCCGCTGAAATCTGGAAGAAGAATAATCAAGGGCCTTATTCTGCTAGATATTTAACCATGGCTGATCTTTATCTTGATTTTAATCATAAAGATAGCGATGTACAGGCTTATAAAAGATCTTTAGATTTAAATAGTGCTGTACACACGGTAACTTACAAAGTAGGCGGAGTAACTTATAAAAGGGAAACTTTAATGAGTAACCCAGACAAGGTGATGGCTATTAGGCTAACTGCCGATAAGAAAAATGCCTTAAGTTTTACTACAGATTTAATCAGTAAGCTGAAATACAAAACCAATGCTGTAGGGCAAAATGCACTGATTTTGAAAGGAAAAGCTCCTAAACATGTGGCACATAGACCAACAGAGCCAGAGCAAATTATTTACGATGAGAACGGAGAAGGGATGACTTTTGAAGTTCATTTAAAAGTTTTGAACGAAGGTGGAACTGTTAAAACATTAGGAAATAAAATTACTGTGCAAAACGCCAATGCAGTAACCATTTATTTATCCAGTGGAACAAGTTTTAACGGTTTTGACAAATCGCCAACTATTGCAGGTAAAAATCCGTCAATTGAGGCTTCGGCTAATCTGACTGCTGCAGTTGGAAAAAAATATGATGTAATGAAGCAAGCCCATATTGCTGATTATAGTAAACTGTTTAACAGGGTGGTTTTGAAGTTAGGAAATCGTCCTGATTTGGCTAATCTTCCAACCAATATCCGTTTGTCCAGACAGGGACAGAAAGGAAATGATCAGGGATTGCAGGTGTTGTATTTTCAGTTTGGTCGTTATTTAATGATATCCAGTTCAAGACCGGGTTCTCAGGCAACAAACTTACAGGGTTTGTGGAATGATCATGTGCAACCACCTTGGGGCAGTAATTATACCGTAAATATCAATACGGAAATGAACTATTGGTTGGCGGAGAATACTAATTTGTCTGAACTGCATTATCCATTATTTGATTTTCTGGAAAGGCTTGCCGTGAATGGAAAGGAAACAGCGAAAATCAACTATAATATTAACAAGGGATGGGTATTGCATCATAATACCGATATCTGGGCAAAAACTTCACCAACGGGTGGTTATGACTGGGATCCGAAAGGTTCACCACGCTGGTCGGCATGGCCAATGGGCGGTGCCTGGTTAAGTACGCATTTGTACGATCATTACCTGTTTACGGGGGATAAAAAATTCCTAAAAGAGAAAGCATATCCTTTGATGAAGGGTGCGGCCGAGTTTTTATTGGCTTGGTTGATACCCGATCAGAGCGGATATCTGATTACCAATCCGTCAACTTCTCCGGAAAATACTTTTACCATCAATAAGAAACAATATGAGATCAGTAAGGGTACAACTATGGATTTGGGGATTATGCTGGAGTTGTTTAATGCTTGTATTCAATCTGCTAAGGCTTTAGATACTGATGCTAATTTTGTAAAACAGTTGGAAGCTGCTAAGGCCAAGCTGTACCCATATCAAATCGGCAAATACGGACAATTGCAGGAGTGGTTTTTTGATTTGGATGATCCAAAGGACACACATAGACATATCTCGCATTTGTATGGTTTATACCCGGGAAACCAAATTACGTTGGAGACCACACCAGAACTGGCTGCCGCTGCTAAGCAATCCCTTATTCATAGGGGTGATGTAAGTACAGGTTGGTCTATGGCCTGGAAAATCAATTGGTGGGCGAGGTTGCAAGATGGAAACCATGCTTTAAAGATCTTAAAAGATGGCCTGACATTGATTGACCCTGCTAAAACAGCAGAAGGCGATGGTAAACATTCGGCAGGAGTAAACCAGCAACTGACTAATGTACAAATGAGTGGCGGCGGTACCTACCCGAATTTATTGGATGCCCATCCACCTTTCCAAATTGACGGAAATTTTGGTGCTACGGCAGGGATCATAGAAATGTTGTTGCAAAGCCATAATGGTTCATTGCATTTGCTTCCTGCTCTTCCTGATGAGTGGAGAGAGGGAATTGTGAAAGGTATTAAGGGGAGAGGTAATTTTACTGTTGATATGGAATGGAAGCAGAACAAACTGGTGAAGTCTGTCATTCTTGCCAACCAGGGTGGTGTTTGTCGCGTGAAATCTTTTCAGCCTATTCAGGTAGTTGGAGTTAGTGATCCAGAGCGGAAAGGGGAAGGTATTAATCCATTATTGCCTCGTGTACAGGAATTAAAGTTTACTAATGTAACAAACGTTAAGCTTTTGGATTTGAAAGTGGATAAAACCTATGAAATAGAATTTATGACGGAAAAGGGTAAGACTTATACAGTTGTTCCGCTATAAGATTTTTCTCAATAATTTGGTTTGAACCTTAGTGTGTGGTGGGCTGTATCAAAAGTAAAAAAGTTGTCATTTCGATGAGTGCAGCGAAGAGAAATCTCTTCCCTAAGTACTTCTGAAAGAGATCCCTCGACTGCGATCGGGATGATAAGGTACTTTTGATACAACCCCTTTTTGTTTATAAAGACAGGTTGGTATATCTGCAGATGTTTTTTGGGGATGTCTTTTCGTACCGGCTTAATACCAGCTATACATAAGGAACACACCAGGTGATACTAGAATAGTTAAACACGCCAACTAAAATTCATGAAAATGGGTTTAAACCTGTTTTGGAGAAGGGACTGTCTCTTTTAAAAGTTTAAACAGGACACAAAAGTGTCAATTTGTAACTGACTATTGTTTTGTGTAATAATTTTTGTAGTGAATTTTTGATTGAAGCGTAATGTTGTTTTTGAAAAAGGTGTTGTGAGGGGTGAGTTTTAATGGTATAGGAGAGCTCCCGGAATGTAAAAAACTACTATCCTTATAGACTATTTGTGTATAAAAGCATTATTTTCGTGAACAAAAATCTTGAAAAAAGAAAAATAACAAAAATAATACGATGATTGAGCTGAAACAGGTATCAAAGACTTTTCGTCAGGGCAGGCAGTCATTTAAAGCTTTGGATAATATTAACCTTAGGGTTGAACAAGGTGATATTTTAGGGATAATAGGTTTTTCGGGGGCGGGAAAAAGTACATTAATCAGATGTGTAAACCTGCTGGAACGACCTGATACGGGAGCGGTAATTGTTAATGGTAAGGATTTAATGCCTCTGAAGGTTGCTGAACTGGCGGCTGAACGGAAGAAAATAGGCATGATTTTTCAGCACTTTAACTTGTTGTCGTCCAGAACAGTATTTGGTAATGTGGCTTTGCCTTTGGAATTGGATGGTATGGATAAAGCGGTTATCAAAGAAAAAGTAAACAGGTTGTTGCAAATTGTTGGCTTAGCGGATAAGGCTCATGATTATCCTAAAAATCTTTCGGGGGGACAAAAACAAAGGGTAGCTATAGCAAGGGCTTTAGCCAATGATCCGCATTTGCTGTTATGTGATGAGGCTACGAGTGCGCTGGACCCTTTGACTACACGGTCTATTCTGCAGTTATTAAAGGATATTAACAGAGAACTAAGGATTACCATTTTATTGATTACTCATGAGATGGAAGTGGTAAAAGCTATCTGCAATCATGTAGCTGTTATAGATCATGGTCAGTTATTGGTAAAGGGGACATTGAATCAGCTTTTTGAAGAAAAAAATCACCCTATAGTTGAACAATTAATTATGGGTAAGGAGCTGGAAGTGCCTCAGACATTGAAAGATACTTTACAGGATGCACCTGGAAATGGACTATGCCCTTTACTGGAAATTGAGTTGAATGAAACAACTTCAACGGAACAATTGCTGGATTTTATCCATGATAAAAAACTAGGGTATAAATTATATGCTGTTGAAACTCCGCAATACGGATTTAACTATGGCAGGTTGCAGGTTTATCTGAAAGATAGTGAGGCTAATCAGGTAGTGTTTCTGGATTATCTGAAGGGGCAAAAAGTTCAATATTTAATAAGAGGGTATGCTTGATAGTATGACAATGGCATTATTGCTAAAAGGATTATGGGAAACTGTTTTTATGACCTTTGTGGCTGGTTTCTTTGGTTTTGTACTGGGGCTGCCTACAGGTGTATTACTGTTTCTTACCAAGGAAGGCCAATTGTTGGAAAACAGCTTTTACAATCGTATCCTTTCGTTTTTTGTAAATGTATTCCGTTCTATCCCTTTTATTATTCTTATTGTGTGGATGATTCCATTTACCCGAACGCTTATAGGTACATCTATTGGGGTAAATGCAGCATTGGTTCCTCTAAGTATCGGAGCAGCGCCTTTTATAGCTCGTTTGGTTGAGAATAGCTTGTTGGAAGTTCCGGCAGGTCTTATTGAAACTGCGAGGGCATTGGGTGCAAGTACCATGCAAATTATTAGAAAAGTATTATTGCCGGAAGCTCTTCCTTCTTTAATCAATAATGTATCTATTACTTTGATTACTTTGGTTGGTTACTCTGCTATGGGGGGAGCTGTGGGAGCCGGGGGATTGGGACAGATAGGTTATCAGTACGGGTATATCGGGTATGATGGTGTAATTATGAATACTGTACTTGTGTTATTGGTAGCATTGGTGTTTATAATACAGTTTGTGGGGGATAGGTTATCTAAAAGGTTTGATCATAGGTAGGGAGTAAGTTGTAAGTATTAAGTTATAGGTTGTAAGTGTTAGGTGTTAAGTTGTATGTATTAAGTTATAGGTGTTAGGTATAAAATATAAGTGGGCTTGGATAATTTTTAGATTAAATAAAATTCAGAATAAGATGAAGTCAATCAATAGATTATTTATAATTGTTGCAGCGGCATTTTTGATGCAGGCTTGTGGTGGAGCGTCTAAAACAGATAATCCTAATTTTATAAAAGTGGGTGTTACATCAGGGCCCGAACGGGAATTGGCAGAAGCAGCTAAAAAGGTGGCTGCAGAAAAATATAACCTGGATGTTGAACTGATTATATTTAATGATTATGTGGTGCCAAATGAGGCTTTGAGCAATGGGGATATAGATGTTAATATATTTCAGCATGAACCTTATTTAAATGAGCAGTCGTCTAAAAGGGGGTATAAGCTGGCGGTAGTAGGTAAAACATTTGTGTTTCCTATTATTGGATATTCTAAAAAAATAAAAAATATCAATGAGCTTGGGGATGGAAATACAGTGGCTATTCCTAATGATCCTACCAATGGAGGACGTTCTTTGTTATTACTTCAAAGATATGGTTTGTTGAAGTTAAAATCGGGCATAGGTCTTTTGCCTCGTGTTACAGACATTATAGAGAATCCTAAAAATCTTAAAATACTGGAAATAGAAGCTCCGCAATTGAGTAGGGTATTGGATGATAAGGAGGTTACCATGGCTATTATCAACAATAATTTTGCTGTTCAGGCAGGATTAGATGCGAATGAATATGGCATTATGAAAGAAGATAAGGAGTCTCCTTATGTGAATGTTATTGTTAGCAGAGAAGATAATAAAGAACAGGAAAAAGTGAAAAACTTTGTAAAGGCTTATCAATCTGAAGAGGTTCTTCGGGCAGCAGAGAAAGCTTTTAAAGGAGGAGCGGTGCAGGGGTGGTAAATGTTTAACTATGAATGATGAATGATGAACGATGAGCTATGAACTATGAATGATGAACTATGAATGTTGAACTTTTTAGTTATAAATTATAAACTATGAATTGGGTGGTAGCCGTTACTGATTTTTTGATTTCTTAAAAATGAAAATAAGAAGCGTATTATTAGCTGTTTTTTTGCTGTTAGGACGAGGAGGTATAGCTCAGGAAATAGAAAAAACAGATCAGCAGCTTAGTCAGGTTGCAGTAGCAGACAGTTGTAACAGGGAGATAGAACAACGCTACAAAATAAACGAAAATGAAACATATATTTATGATCGTCCGCGTTTACAGGATTTGGTAAATAAAATCCCTAAAAATATAATTAACTCGGCAAAGGATATTGTGTCTGCGCCGTATTATCCTTATTCTATAGCGGCTGTGGGAGCGACAGCTGCTTTAATACCGGCTGATCCCTGGGTTATAAAGCAAAGTCGTAATATAGGTGAGGAGTTGGGGCTGTCAGAAGATCATTACTACAAAAAGCTGGGCTTTTTGAAAATAATTCCGGGCAATGTAAATTCTGCATTTTATTTTCTGGGTAACGGAACTACAGTTATTTTGATTGGTGGCGGACTTGCTACTTATGGGTTGCTTAATAATGATTACAGGTCTTTGAGTACCTCTTTACAGCTAATGGAGAGTTTAGTGGTTACAGGTTTGTTTGTACAGCCTCTGAAACGACTTAGTGGAAGAGAGAGTCCTTTTGTAACTGAAGCTGAAGGGAGAGCGCATAGTCACTGGACTTTTGCTCCGAGCTTTAAAGAATACGGACAAAATACATCAAGATATGATGCTATGCCGTCTGGACACCTTACCACCGCAATGTCTGCATTGGTGGTTATTGCAGAAAACTATCCCGAAAAAGTATGGATAAAACCAGTAGGATATAGTCTTTTAGGGCTACTCACCTTTGAAATGATGCAAAGTAAAGTACATTGGGTTTCGGATTATCCCATAGCATTGCTATTGGGATATGTGACAGGTAAGAATATTGCAAAACAAAGAATTATAAAGGAGGGGAATGGTTTAGCAAAAAAGAAAAATATTCTTGATAGGGTACAGTTTACAGCTTCTTCTGTTTATGACGTACAGACTATTGGAATGAAACTAAAACTATAAAATAATAGAGATGCTTTGAATTAGTGTCATTCGGTGGGTTTTGTTTTAACTGTTTTTTGATGTTTTATCTTTAGGTATACTTTTGGTTTGTTTATGGTTAATAAATAAACCTGATGATACCTTTACGAAGAACTTTTTTTTGTTTTGTTTATCTGTTTGTAATCATAACGCAAGTTTTTGCTTATAAACCACGAATGGTTTATGTAGAAGGTGGGGATTTTTTTGTGGGGAGTATTGGGAAGCAAAATTCTCAGACTGTGAAAATAAATAACTACTTTATTTCTGCTTTTGAGGTTACAGTCAGTGAATATCAGTTGTTTGTGAAAGAAACAGATCGTTCCATGCCACCTGAACCTAAATGGGGATGGAAAAAAGATCATCCGATTGTGAATGTTACTTATGAGGAAGCGTTAGCTTATTGTGAATGGTTAAGCAAAAAAAATAATTCGACATTTAGGCTACCTACCGAGGTAGAGTGGGAGTATGCAGCGCGGGGTGGTAAAAAAAGTAAAAACTATAAATTTAGTGGTTCTAATAATCCCAGCAGGGTTGCATGGTTTAGGGTGAACAGTGGAAACAAAACTTATGCGGTGGGTAAGAAAAAGGCAAATGAATTGGGGTTGTACGACATGAGTGGCAACGCATGGGAATGGTGCATGGATTGGTATAAGGAATATACTGCTGATAAAGGTGATGAAATAATAGATCTGGAAAAAGCATCGGGTAAAATTGTTAGAGGAGGTGCGGCAAACAGATTATCTCCTTATTGTAAACTAACTAAACGTTTAGCTAGTTATTCGGACTGTCGAAGTGCGTTTAATGGATTTAGGGTGGTCGAGATTTCAGAATAAATTTTATCAATTACAGCTTCGTACAAATTTATATTTTTGTTTATCTCTATTAGAAAGAGATATCATGATATGAATACAAGAAAAAACTTCACAACTGGTTCTCCCTGGGAGGACATTATTGGATATTGTAGAGCGGTAAAAGTGGGAAATACAATAGAAATATCCGGAACCACCGCTGCAAAAGATGAAAATGGCAATGCTATAGAGGGATTGTATAATCAGACTAAGGCAATTATAGAGAAACTTTCGGGAGTTTTAAATGAAGCAGGAGCTTCTGTACAGGACGTTGTCAGAACCCGGATGTTTTTAACAGATATAGCACAATGGGAGGAGGCAGCAAAAGCACATGGAGAAGTTTTTAGAGATATTAAACCTGTAACTACCATAGTAGAAGTGTCTAAACTGATAGATCCGGAAATATTGATAGAGATAGAAGTTACTGCTATACTGAGTCATTAGTAAAGAGGCTTAATGTACTACTTTCCCATAAAACAACTTGTGCTTATGGGAAATGTAAAAACAGGTGTCGTTTTTATTTTCTGTGTACTTTTTGTCAAGGTGATAAGGAGATCCTATTGTCTTCCTTTAAAAAGGGGTAAGACTTTGATAAAATGTTAATTTAGTTTAATCAGAAGCCAATAAGGTTGAATAAGTAATCGTGATATTTTACGTACTTGCGAAAACAAAATATTCGCTAACCAATTGGGAAAATGAACAGGTACACATCTTTGATATTAGGTTTCCTATTAACCGGAAGTCATATTTATGCACAGTCCTCAGATTTAAAAAACTGGCCTAAAGGGGCTTCTCCAAAAGAAGTAGGACTTAAAATTGCAGAGAAATTTGTAGTTACACCACATACAAACTTTAACAGACCCACACCTCCAAGAGTCATTTCATATCCTGAAACATGTACATGGTACGGTGCTTTAACCTTTGCCCGTGTAACTGGAAATAAAGATTTAACCAAAAAACTGGCAAATAGATTTGAACCACTTTTCCACGAAGAAGCGAAGATGATTCCAGTTCCGGACCATGTGGATTACAGCGTTTTTGGATCGGTACCTTTGGAGCTATATAAACAAACCAAGGAACAAAAATATTATGATTTAGGTATGGGGATAGCAGATAAACAATGGGGGCCACCAGAAGGACCTCGTGTTGTGCCTGCATCTCATATATATTACGCACAAGGCTTGACCTGGCAAACCCGTATGTGGATTGATGATATGTATATGATTAATGCTTTGCAAACCCAAGCATACAGAGTAACAAAAGACCCTAAATATATTGACAGAGCAGCTAAAGAGATGGTGGTTTATCTGGATTCTTTACAAAAAGATAACGGTTTATTTTATCATGCGCCAGATGTTCCTTATTTCTGGGGTAGGGGAAACGGGTGGATGGCTGCCGGAATGACAGAGATTTTAAGTTCTTTGCCAGAAAATAACCCTAACAGACCGAGAATATTAGAAGGTTATCATAAAATGATGGCTTCTTTATTAAAATATCAGGCATCATCTGGGGCATGGCGTCAATTAATAGATGAACCTTCTTCGTGGGAAGAAAGTTCAGGAACCGGAATGTTTGCCTATGCTATGGTAACTGGAGTGAAAAAAGGATGGTTAGATAAATCTAAGTATGCTCCGGCCGCCAGAAAAGCCTGGTTAGCACTGGTGAATTTTATAGATGAGAATAATAATGTTCGTGAAGTTTGTGAAGGGACGAATAAAAAGAATAGTAAGCAGTATTATTTCGATCGGCAGCGTATTACAGGTGATTTACATGGCCAAGCTCCGGTTCTTTGGACAGCCGCCGCACTTTTAGAATAGTTTTATAGCAGTTTTTCGTTAAAAAGTGGATTTAGGTCCACTTTTTTGTTGTTTAAGATAATATCTGTAAACCAAACCAATAATCATGATAAAAAAATATTTGTTAATAGGCTTTATGGCATTAGCGGTATATACAGCAGAAGCATTTAGTCAGAACAGATGGGATATCCAGAGTGATGGTAGTATTGTGTGGAAAACAAACGGGGTGTTACCTCATAAAGATCATATAGAAATGAGTGGCGAGAAGATTTCATTATGGGTAGAATATGGATTAGATGAAAACCATAGAGCGAAGTTTACTCGTACAATGGTTTTTCCAACGTTTAGAGTGCTGCCGGATAATACCAGGAGTCATATTTCTCATACTTTTCAGGATACGGATTTACCGCGCATCTACATCAATAATAGAATGATCGATTATAATACTATAAAAGCAGGTCGGTCAGGTAATATCAATTATGATGTTAATGAAATTACCCATAGAGGGATTATGCGGGTAAATGCAACGGTATCTTCGCCGGTACTGGTTAATATGAAAAGAACATTTTTTCCTTCAATAGATAAACCTTTAGCTATTGAAAAGTTCGACATCACCAACACCAGCAGTCAGGAAGTGACTGTTGCCTGCGAGTATGTGAAAAAAGAAATAAGGACCAATGCAGAGCGTAGTAAGGTAGCTCCACATTCTATTTTAATGGGAACTGTTGGAGATGGTTATAAAATATTGAAACCGGGGGAAACTACTTCTTTTTCTGTTTATTATTTAGCTACAGATACTCCTCAACATGTTTTTGCGATCAATCCGGAGCAAGAGGAAAGAAACAGAGAGGACAGGGTAAAAGAAATTACTTCAAAATTGGTTTTAGAAACTCCTGATAAAACTTTGAATACCGCTTTTGATTTTGCAAAAATAAGAGGTACAGAAAGTATTTATTTAACCAAAGGAGGTTACATGCATGGTCCGGGCGGTTTGTCTTACTATGCTGCACTTTGGGCTAATGATCAGGCAGAATATATCAATCCATTCTTTGCGTTTTTGGGAGACAGAATAGGAAATAAATCAGCAATGAATTCCTACCGGTGGTTTGCTAAATTTATGAATCCGGAATATAAACCTATTCCAAGTTCGATAGTTGCCGAAGGAGATGGTGTTTGGAAAGGTGCAGGCGATAGAGGAGATGGAGCCATGATTGCTTATGGAGCGTCCAGGTATGCTTTAGCTTATGGAAATATAGACTCTGCAAGGGTGCTATGGCCATTAATAGAATGGACATTAGAATACTGTAACAAAAAAATGAATGCAGATGGCGTAGTAACGTCTGATAGTGATGAATTAGAAAATAGATTTCCGGCCGGAAAAGCCAATCTGTCAACCAATAGTTTGTATTATGATGCCTTGAAATCTTCTGTTTATCTCGCTAAATTATTAGGGAAATCTAAAGCTGAGGTAGATAAATATCAAAAACAAGCTGATGCTTTAAAAGTCAATATTGAAAAATATTTTGGAGGTAAAGTGGAAGGTTTTGATACCTATAAATATTACGAAACAAATGATATTTTAAGAGCATGGATATGTTTGCCTTTAACTGTTGGTATTTACGATAGAAAAGAAGGAACTATTAACGCTTTGTTTTCTCCGCGTTTGTGGACTCCGGATGGCTTAGCTACACAGGCGGGAAAAGAAACTTTTTGGGATAGATCTACTTTGTATGCTTTACGAGGTGTTTTTGAAGCAGGTGAAACTGAAAAAGCGATGAATTATCTGAAATACTATTCTAACCGGAGACTATTAGGAGAACACGTACCTTATCCGGTAGAAGCTTATCCGGAGGGAAATCAGCGGCATCTTTCTGCGGAAAGCGGTTTGTATTGTAGAATTTATACCGAAGGTGTTTTCGGAATGAGACCTGTTGGATTTAGCAGTTTCAATTGTACACCCAGAATACCTAAAGAATGGAATAAAATGGCGTTAAAGAATATCCACTCTTTCGGGAAAGTGTTTGATCTGACTATTGAGAGAGCTGGAGGAAATAAATTGAATATCAGTGTAAGAGAAGGAACGAATACTAAAAAGTATACCATTAAAGATGGTGCTACACAATTAATTAATTTATAAAATCAGTGAAAGTGAATCAATAAAATGAAGAAGATATTTATTGCATTTCTAAGTTTTACTGCAACTCTGGTGGTTCATGCACAAAACAAAGAGATTGTTTTAGAAACCAAGAATTCGGCATTAGTTTATGTCATGAAAGATAATCAAAAAGTTTATCAGGCTTATTTAGGTCAAAAGCTTAATCAAAGCTCGGAATATTTAAAAGCAGGAGGACCACAGAAAGAAGCGTATATCGGCGCAGGAATGGAAGATTTCTTCGAACCTGCAATCAGAGTGGTTCATGCAGACGGAAATCCATCTTTGGATCTTAGAGTATCAGATCAGAAAATTAATAAAGAAGGTAATATAACAACGGCAAGTATTACGCTGAAAGATCCTCAATATCCTACACAGGTTGTGTTACATTTTAAAAGTTTCTTTAATGAAGATGTAATTAAAACCTGGACAGAGATCAGGAACGGAGAAAAGGGAACTATTACCTTATATAATTATGCTTCTTCTATGTTGCATTTTAGTGCGCCAAATTATTGGTTAAGCCAATTTGATGGTGATTATATGACCGAGATGCGAATGAAAGAATCTAAACTAACTACAGGAATTAAAACACTGGATAGTAAGTTGGGCTCCAGAGCACATATGTATCGTACGCCAGTTTTCTATCTGTCTTTAGGAAATTTATCTACAGAAAAAAACGGAGAGCTGATTGCAGGTACTTTAGGGTGGTCGGGCAATTTTCAATCTTCTTTTGAGATTGACCAATCTAATAATCTTAGGGTAATCAATGGGGTTAATCCTTACGCTTCTGACTATAAACTGGCTGCGGGACAAACTTTTGTAACGCCAGAATTTATTTTCACCCATACTTTAAATGGTAAGGGACAGGCTACCAGAAATTTGCATGACTGGGCAAGAAATTACGGTGTGTTGGATGGAATGAAGCCACGAATGACTTTATTGAATAACTGGGAAGCTACCCATATGGATTTTAACCAGGATATTCTGGTGGAACTGTTTGATGGGGCTAAGAAATTGGGTGTAGATTTGTTTTTGTTGGATGACGGTTGGTTTGGAAACAAATATCCAAGAGATGCAGACAAAACCGCTTTAGGCGATTGGCAAACGGATCAGAAGAAATTACCAAGCGGAATTGGTTATCTGGTAAAACAAGCTGAAACTAAAGGACTAAAGTTTGGGATCTGGTTAGAACCAGAAATGATTAGCCCTAAAAGCGAGCTTTATGAAAAGCATCCGGACTGGATATTAAAACTACCTAATAGAGACGAAAGCTTGTCCAGACATCAATTAGTCTTGGATCTGGTAAATCCTAAAGTGCAGGATTTTGTATTTAAAGTTGTAGATGATTTGATGAAAGAAAATCCGAACATTGCTTTTATAAAATGGGATTGCAACAGACCAATGACCAATACTTACTCTCCATATTTAAAAGCCAATCAGTCTAATACTTACGTAGATTATACCAGAAGTTTATATAAAGTATTGGAAAGACTAAGAGCAAAATACCCGCATTTGCCGATTATGCTTTGTGCTGGTGGTGGAGGAAGAACAGACTATGGAGCGTTAAAATATTTTACTGAATTTTGGCCAAGTGATAATACCGATGGTTTCGAACGTGTTTTTATCCAATGGGGATATCTGAATTTCTTTCCGGCTTTAACAGTGTCCAGTCATATCACATCAATGGGGAAACAGTCTATAAAGTTTAGAACAGATGTTGCCATGATGGGTAAAATGGGCTATGATATCAAGGTAAATAAAATGACCAACGAGGAGATTGAATTCAGTAATCAGGCGGTTAAAACCTATAAAAAATTAAGTGACGTTATCTGGTTTGGAGATTTGTACCGTTTGATTTCGCCGTATGAAGAACCAAGAGCAGTATTAATGTATGCCGATAAAAATAAAAACAGAGCTGTAGTATTTAACTATATTCTGAACTACCGAAGAAAAGAATATTTAGGTAAGGTGAAGTTAGATGGGTTAGATGCGAATAAACAATATAAAATTGAAGAAGTAAACTTAATGCCGGGAACCAAATCTGCATTAGCAGAAAATGGAAAAGTTTACAGCGGAGATTTCCTGATGAAAGTTGGTTTAAATCTGGCTCCGGGAAAAGTACAGGCAGTATCTAGTTCTGTTATAGAACTAATTGCTCAATAAAGTACTAGCAGGATAGAAAAGTCCTGCTGGTATTTTTAGTATCTAAATCAGTTTTTTTGATGAAGATCTGTATCAAAAAAGCTTTGTCGTTTCCAAATAATCTGAGCAAGCTCTGAAGCGAGTTCGGAATGATAAATTCATCGCTTTTAACACAACTCCTTGGCTTCAATTTCTATTCCGAAAGTTGAATAATTGATTGTTCCTTATTTCCTTCATTGATTTTCTAACTCTCACTTCACCTCTTCTTCATATTGTGCAATGCTGCTTTTGTTTGAAAATATTTTCTGATAATAGTTGGTAATTAAAAAAGAATTGTAACTTGGATTGCTAAGAGGGGTATTTTTTATAAAACCTGGAGATATTTGTAGATTATAACCAGTAGTTTTATATTTAGGGCCTCGTATCTCTTTTATTTATAACACCGAATTGCAAACTGTTACTAATTTTATATCTATAGAGAATCTCCGTAAGGGAGATCAGCAGGCATTTGAGCATGTGTACAAGAACTATGGTGCACAGGTCTATCGTTTGGCTTTCAGATTTTTGAAAGATAAGGCTCAAAGTGAGGAAATAGTACAGGAGACTTTTATTAAGCTCTGGTTAAACAGAGAGAAGTTGGATATAAACGGAAATCTATGGCTGTATCTTTATGTTATCGCTAAAAGGCTATCTTTAAATGAGCTTCGCAAAATCAGTCAATCAGAAGAGTTATCCGCTCAGTTATTACTGAATATTACGGATGCTCATAATGGAACCGAAGAAGAGGTTCTTGCTGCTGATATGGAAAAGTTTACCGAATCTGTCCTTAATAAACTACCTAACCAGCAACAAACAATTTTCAGATTAAGTCGGGTAGAGGGCTTAACACATCAGCAAATTGCAGAGAAGTTGGGAATTTCTCCTAATACGGTGAAAAATCATATGGTGGAAGCACTAAAGAATATTAAAAACCAACTTAAAGATACCGAATTGGTTTATTTTATTACTCTACTTTTTCTTTTTGACCAGTTGTAAATTCAATAAACACATCTTTTTATTACTCTTTAATAATGTTTTTTTAAAATAAATTGTCTGATTATCAGTTTGTTGTTTTGTTTTTAAAGAAAAGATGAAAAACTGACTAGTCCTACCAGTCGTTTGTGGTGTTCTCTATTTATAAACCGTTCCTAAAAGGGAACAAAAAAATTAAACGTGTCCGAAGAAAGATTATATCAATTACTAAAAGAATACTTCAATAACACTATATCGTCTGAGGATTGTATAGGATTGCTGAAATTTCTTGCTGATGCTAAAGACGAGCAAACTTTATTGTTAATTGATGAGGTGCTGAGTGAGTTTAAAAAAGGAGTGGTATTTTCTCCGAAACAATCGGAAGAAGTTTACAAGCGTATTTTAGAAGATGTAAGGTTTAAGCAAATGCGTAAAGCTAAATTTACATTTACCATTAATTATCAATGGTTGAGGTATGCAGCAATCTTTTTAATATTTATGGCTGCGGGTATCTATTTTATTAACAGTTATAGGTTAAAGCTAGCTGTTGAGCAGGATGAAAATATAGCGGTTATTAAATTGCCCATAGCAGATACTAGTAATGTGAGGTTAACAACTAGTGATGGTGCTTCCATTATGCTGGATAGTGTAAGTGTAGGTAATTCTTTAAAAGATCTTAATGGAGGTGCGGAGGTGAATAAAACGGGCGAAAAAATGCTTGCCTATGAAGAGAGAGGGAAAAACTGGATAGTAAAAACACCTGTATTGCACACCTTGTCTGTTCCAAGAGGAATAACCTATCGGGTTCAATTACCAGACGGAACCAATGTTTGGTTAAATGCGGCTTCGTCATTAACCTATCCTTCTGAATTTTTAGGTAAACAACGTAAAGTAGTATTGTCTGGCGAAGCTTATTTTGAAGTGGCAAAAGATAAAAATAAACCATTTATAGTTGAGTCTAATGGCAATAGTGTGGAAGTATTGGGTACTCATTTTAATGTTTTGGCTTATAAAGATGATAACCTGATAAAAACCACTCTGTTAGAGGGATCTGTAAAGATGTTTAATCAGAGCTCTTCTGTTGTCCTTGTTCCGGGTAAACAGGCGGTGGTTAAGAAAAACGAATCTGCTATAGAGGTGAAAGCAGCGAAGATAGAAGAGGTGATGGCATGGAAAAATGGATACTTTGTATTTGAAGATGCAGATATCGAGTCTATTATGAAGGAGTTGGCAAGATGGTATAATATAGATGTGGAATATAAAGGAATAAATGTAAAACAGCGTTTTGGAGGTACTTTTTCCAAAAATAAAAACCTGAAAGACTTATTAGAATACCTGGAAACTTTGGGAGATGTGCAATTTGTACAAGAGGGAAGGAGGGTAATTGTTATGCGGTAACGAATACAACAACATAATGATTATCAAAAAAACTAAGAGCGTTGGCCCGCTCTCAGTTTCCGGCCTTGAGAAAGCCGATCCGGATAATCAAATTTAATTGCAGAGAACAATCATAATTAATTAAACCAGACAAAATCAAATGTATAAAAAAATTACTGCATTAGTATGCACTAAATGTAGCTATATCCCTATTAGATTTTTGCTCATGATGAAACTTGTTTTTATAATGTTACTCTCGACATTTATGCAGGTGAGCGCATCAAGTTTTGCGCAGAAAGTAAGTATTTCGGTAAGAAATGCTCATTTAAAAGACGTATTTAGTTTATTAAGAAAACAAACAGGTTACGATTTTTTATATAATTCTGCGGATCTGAACAATAGTTCAAAAGTAAGCATTACGGCAAGTAACGAGGACTTAAAAGATGTATTGGATAAATGTTTGAACGACCAGTCTTTGACTTATACTATTAATAAATCTACAGTGCTTGTTAAAAGGAAAGTCTTAACTACTTCGGCTTTACAGTTAAATAGTATTACGGGGAAAGTAACGGACGAAAAAGATGAGCCCTTACCAGGGGTAAGTGTACGTGTAAAGGGAGTACAAAGTAGTACAGTTACAGATGCAAATGGTAATTATAAGATTAATGTTCAAAAAGGGCTTAATGTCGTATTAATATTTAGCTATTTAGGATTTGCTACACAGGAAGTTGATTTGGGGAATAAACTTACTGCTAATATTAAATTAAAATCGAGTAATGTTAATCTTGATGAAACTGTGGTTGTTGCTTATGGGACGGTAAATAGGTCAGATTTAACAGGGTCTGTGACTGCAGTAAATATGGAGGATATATCAAAGGCTCCTGTTCAGAATTATACTGAAGCATTAGCAGGGAGGATAGCTGGCGTACAAATTACTTCTGTAGAAGGACAACCTGGGAAAGAACAAAGTATTGTGATTCGAGGACCAGGGACCTTGACTCAGGATGCTACTCCTTTATATGTAATTGACGGATATCCAATGGAAAACTATGATGCTTCTGCAATTAATACAAACGATATAGAGAGTATTAGTGTTTTGAAAGATGCTTCTGCTACGGCTTTATATGGAGCCAGAGCTGCTAATGGAGTAATTGTAATTGAAACTAAAAAAGGAAAAGCGGGTAAATCAGAAGTGACCTTCTCTTCTACGAATGGGTTCAATAAGATTAGAAAGAATATAGAGGTAATGAATCCTTATGAATTTGTAAAATATCAGGATGAGTTTAATCATGCAGTAGCTAAAGTTAGATATTTTAATGGAAAAGATCTTTCTAGTTATGAGAGCATTGCTGGAGTGAATTGGCAGGATAGGTTATTTGTTGCTGCTCCTTTAAATATTTATAATCTTTCGATTAGAGGAGGTAATTTGGATACTAGATATTCTATATCGGGAGCTATCAACCAATCAGAAGGTATAATTTTAAATACAGGAGCTAAGAGATATCAGGGAAGGGTATCAATAGATCATAATCTTTCTAAAAATATTAAAGTAGGTGTAAATAGTAGCTATACTAATAACAATATATACGGTGTTCAGGCATCAGCTGCAGCTTCAAACTCGGCAACTAGTTATTTGTTTTACAGTACCTGGGGATATAGACCTGTTTCAGGAAGAGACGATATAGACTTGAATGATATGGATTTGGATGATACTCCAAATGAAAACGATCAGAACACAAGAAGGGTGAATCCGTATCAAACAGCTATAAATACTTATAATAATTCTGTGGCAAAGTCTTTGTATACAAATGCTTACATTAGTTTAAGTCTTACAAAGGAATTAATTTTTAAGTCAACGGGTAATATTAGTTCAATACAAAGAAATGTTGATAATTTTTATAATTCCAGAACGGCAAGGGGGCTCCCTATACCCCAAAATACAATGGGAGTTCAGGCAAGTACTTTGTCTTTGGAAACTAATGGGTGGTCTAATGAAAATACACTTTCTTATTCAAAAAGACTAAATAAGTTTCATAGATTAAATGCTCTAATTGGTTTCTCATCCCAGTCCGGAAACAGTCAGTCAAGAGGGGTTAGCATTCGAAATATACCTAATGAGGAACTAGGAATGTCAGGTTATAATGAAGGTACTCCATATGAAACTATTTCTAAGAGTGATGGGTTTAAAATGGCTTCTTTTTTTGGAAGAGTAAATTATAATTATGATTCTAAATATTTGTTTACTGCAACTTTCAGAGCTGACGGAAGCTCTAAGTTTCCAAAGCATAATATGTGGGGGTATTTTCCATCGGCGGCATTTGCATGGAATATGTCCCGAGAGGATTTTTTGAAATACAATTCAGTCATTTCTAACTCGAAAATTAGATTAAGTTATGGGGAGACTGGTAACAATAGAGTAACAGCTCAGGTTTTTCGTCCTCGTTTGGCTTTCCCGGCAAATAGTTCCTATTCATTTAACAATCAAGAACCGGATAAAGCTGCAATTCAGGAAGGTATAGGAAATCAAAAGTTGAAATGGGAGGTGACTCGACAATTTGATATAGGGTATGATTTGGGATTGTTTAAAAACCGGATAGAGTTGGTGGTTGACTTATATAGAAAAACTACTTCTGATCTTTTACTCAATGCACAGTTACCTTTATCTACAGGTTATTCTACGGTATATCAAAATATAGGTAAAGTAAAGAATGAAGGGCTTGAGATTGCTGTGAACAGTGTAAACTATAATAAAAAATTATTTAAGTGGTCGTCAAGTTTCAATATAGCTTTTAATAGAAATAAGATATTGGCATTAGTTCGTGATCAAAATGAAATGCTTAAAAATAATTCTTTTCATTTTAATTATTCATCAGCATTTAATATTTCTCGAGTAGGTGAATCGGCAGGACAATTTTACGGATATGAATGGATAGGAAATTATCAATACGAAGATTTTGATGAAGTTTCCCCAGGAGTTTATAAACTGAAAGCACATATTTCTGATAATGGAGATGATAGAGATAAAATTCAACCAGGTGATATCAAGTATAGAGATATTAATGAGGATGGAAAGATAACAGAATCAGATAAAGTAATTATTGGAAGAGCTTTACCTAAACATGTAGGTGGTATTGGTAATAATATAAGTTATAAGCAGTTTGATTTAAATGTATTTTTTCAATGGGTTTATGGAAACGATATTTATAATGCTAATAGGCTTGTTTTTGAAGGGAATAGTTTGAAATTAACTGATTTAAATCAATATGCTTCATATCAGAATCGTTGGACCCCAGAAAACCAAAACAACGAATATTTTAGGACAGGAGGTAGCGGTCCTACAGGTATGCACTCATCAAGAGTTGTGGAGGATGGTTCGTTCTTGAGATTGAAGACTCTTGCTTTGGGATATACATTGGCTCAGAATATATCTAAGAAAATCTATTTAAAGAACCTCCGATTCAATGTTTCGGCTCAAAACTTATTTACCTGGACCAAATATACAGGATTAGATCCCGAAGTTTCAGTCAGAAACTCTGTGCTAACTCCAGGATTAGATTATTCTGCTTACCCTCAAACGAGAACATTTGTTTTTGGAATTAGTGCCACTTTAAATAATTAAATCTAAAAAGAGATTCAAATGAAACGCATCTTAGTATTTGCTTTATGTACCATGGTAATGACTTCATGTGAAAAATTCTTAGAAGTAGAACCAACAGATTTTTTAGCACCATCTACATATTATAGAACTCCTCAACATTTAGAATATGCGCTAAATGGTGTTTATGACATGTTGGGGTCAACAAAACTATATGGAGCTCAGCTTCACTCCAGACATAATATGCAGGCAGAAGAAGGATTTTATTACTCTACAGCCACAGCTAACATGACAGAAACATATGATTTTGAGGCTACAAATGGAGAGGTAGAAAAACTGTGGGAATATCTTTATATAGGTGTTTCAAGAGCCAATATTGTATTAGCTAATGTTGATAATAATAAA
This sequence comes from Pseudopedobacter beijingensis, assembly GCF_042678145.1. Classification (NCBI taxonomy): domain Bacteria; kingdom Pseudomonadati; phylum Bacteroidota; class Sphingobacteriia; order Sphingobacteriales; family Sphingobacteriaceae; genus Pseudopedobacter; species Pseudopedobacter beijingensis. The sequence continues at coordinate 116,026 of NZ_JBHUDG010000001.1, forward strand.
GCTATAGATGAAGATATAAGGAAAAGAATTAAGGGAGAAGCATTGTTTTTAAGAGCCTATTACTATTTTCTATTGGTTCAAACCTATGGACCAGTGCCATTAAGGTTGGAGCCTACCAATAGTCCGGATGATGTTGATATGGCAGCAAGTAGTGAGCAAGATATTTACGAACAAATAATTGCTGATATGGAAGAGGCAGAAGGATTGGTACTACCAATTTCTCAAATAGGGTTTGGAGGGAGAGTAAGTAAATCTGCAGTTAGAGGAATATTAGCCAGAGTTTGTCTTAATATGGCAGGTCATCCTGTTCAAGATCAATCTAAGTACCAAAAGGCAAACTATTGGTTGGAAAAAATAATTCTGGATGTTGATAATGTTCATACTCTGAACCCTTCTTATAGTGATGTTTTTATAAAATATGCTGCAGATGAGTACGATATAAAAGAAAGTATTTGGGAAGTAGAATTTTTTGGTAATTCCTCGGGGGCAATACAGGAATCTGGTTATGTTGGCTCTTGGATTGGTGTCAGAAATACGGCTACATCTAATGATATTGGTTATTCATTCGGACGAATAAGAGCTACAGCTAAACATTATAAGCTATACGAAGATGGTGATGTAAGAAGGGACTGGAATATTGCTCCCTTTACTTATGCGGCAAATGGTTCAAAAACTGCTCTTAACTTATCTCAACCTGCACATTACTATGTTAGGTATGCCGGAAAATACAGAAGAGAATTTGAAAAAGTTTTTCCTAAATCAACCCAGTTAACGCCAATAAATTTTCCGCTGCTTCGCTATTCAGATGTTTTGCTAATGTATGCCGAGGTTCAGAATGAACTTTATGGACAGCCTACATCGGAAGCTATAGATGCAATAACTGCAGTAAGAAAAAGGGCTTGGTCTTCTGGTATTAAGTCTGTTAGTATTACAAATGGCGGAACAGGTTATACGACAACAAATTTACCTACTGTAGAATTTGTTGGAGGAGGAGGAAGTGGCGCTGTAGCTAAGGTAACTGTAGCAAGCGGAAAAATATCTGCCATTACCTTTGATAGAGATAGCGAAACATTTTTATTGAAGAATGGAAAAAATTATAGCGCTATACCAGTAATTACTATTAGTGGTGGAAGCGGAAGTGGGGCAACTGCTACCGCCCAGATTTATAACACTAGCGATTATGAATTAACTCCTTTACAAAAAACAAATACGAAGGAATTCAGAAAGTTGATTATAGATGAAAGAACTAGAGAGTTATGTTTTGAAGCACTAAGAAGACCAGATTTAATAAGGTGGGGGATTTTTTATACAACAATGAAAGATAACCTGGCAATAATGGAGACCGATTTAGGTTCTGCTACTACGATTTGGGAAACGTCTACATATAGAAATGTATTGCCAAAACATGTGATATACCCAATACCTAGTAAGGAATTAGAAGTAAATAGGAAACTAGTTCAACATTATTTGTGGAGATAAGCCGATAAACAAAATATCATTTTTTTAAAATAATTCAAATTCATCATCCAATGAATAAGAGACTTTTTTATTCTTTTTTTAAGATATTGGCCTGTACTTTATTAGTAATAAAGGGTGCAACGTATAGCTACGCTAGGGAGTTTTTACCTTCAGTAGTTAAGGAGAACCAAACTACAGTAAACCTTAGTTCTGGCTCGTTAAATAACCTGGGCCCACAAGTAGTAGAAAGATCTATTAATGGCAGCGCTTTTGTAAAAGAGCAAAATGGCAACCAGTGGCTGTATACCGTAGAGAGAGGCTCACCAGCAAGATTGTTAGGTTATCGTTTAAACGCAACTACTCCCGAGATTAATTTACCATTAGCAGGGGCAAGCGGTTCTTGGTCTATTGTGGCATCAAGCGATGGGATATTATATGTTTCCTCGGATGCGAACGCTTTGTTATATAGCCATATTCCTGGCAGCCAGCAAATAAAAAACTTGGGTTTAGTTTTGCCAGGAGAAAGCTATTTATGGGAGTTAACTCCGGGCAAAAATGGAGAGATTTTTGGAGCAACTTATCCAGGAGCGAAAGTTTTTCATTATCATCCAGCAACAGGATTTAAGGAAGTTAGTAATGGAGCGGTAAAATCGGGAGAAAACTATGCCCGCAGTATTGTTTATCATCCAGCAACAGATAAATTATATGTAGGAGTTGGCTCTCATACCAGTTTAATTAAGCTTGACCCGAGAACGGGACAAAAAACAGAGCTTTTGCCACCAATGTATCAGGGACATTCGGGCTTTGTTTATTATATGGGAGTGGTAGAAGGGATAAGTTCTGGAGATAAGCTTTTAGTAACCATCACAGGAACCACCAGTCATAATAAAACTTTAGTTTATAATATAAACACGGGGGCTTTCGAAAATGAAATGGGAGTATTTGTATCTAAAACAGTTATAAAATCTCCTGTAAATCAGAAAATATATTATACCAATGCTTCTGCATTATATAGCATTGATTTTGGAGAAGAATGTGCTAAACAGGTTCTTCTTCACAGAAATAGCAGCGCTTTGGCTACAACATGGTTAAATAATAATGAATTATGTTATTTAACAGGGCAAGGCAAAGTGGTTGTGTATAATGTTTTAAAAAAGCAGGCATCAGAAATACAATTAGAAATACCGCCAGAGCCAATAACCATTAATACACTTGCTTATGGCCCTGATGGCAGAATTTGGATGAGTGGTTACCCTGTGGGTAGTAATGCGGCATATAATCCGCAAACTCAAAAAACAGAAATGTATTATGGCCTTTCTCAGAGCGAAAGTATTAGTGTATTTGGTAATGATTTGTATTTCGGAGTTTATGCAGGTGCCAAGTTTTATAAATATACAACAGGCAAACCCTGGTTATTAAATATAAACCCTAAGTATTTAGGAAGTGCAGCGGGGCAGGATAGACCTTTTGCTTATGCAGCAATACCTTCTTTAAATAAAATGTTTTTTGGTACTGTTCCAGGTTACGGCAGGTTAGGTGGAGCTATTGTTGAATACGATGTGCAGGAAGATAAATTAAACAGCACTGCGGATATTATTGCGAGTCAATCTATTGTATCTCTATTATATAGTGGGACAGAGTTGTATGGCGGTACTTCGGTTTGGGGAGGTCTTGGTATAGAGCCTACAACTACTGAAGCCAAATTGTTTCTGTTAGATCCTCTTACAAAGACGAAAGTATTTGACATGGTGCCAGTAGCAGGTGCTAAAGCAATTACTTGCCTAATAGATGGACCCGATGGTAATTTATGGGGCATGGCCGATGGTACTTTATTTGTCTTTAATAAACAAAACAAAACTGTGGTATCAAGACATGTTTTGTTCACTGTTTCTGAAGATACTAAATCTAAGCATGTTTGGAAGAATGCAGCATTGGTATTGCACCCTAGTGGAAGAATTTTTGGGGTTTGTTATGGCGATTTTTTTGAGTTAAATCCGCAAACAAAGGTGAAAACTACTATTAGTACCGATGCTTCTCATTCCTTAACAATGGATAAAAATACAGGCTATTTATATTATCAGAAGGTATTAAACCTATGGCAATATATACCTTAAATCAATATAAACCATAATTAAAAGAAGTAATATGAAACAAACGCTACAAAAAATGAAATTATCTTTTTTTCTGATAATTTGGCTATTGGCTCCTGTGTTTATAAATGCACAGACCAATCAATTTGGATGGGTTCAGCAATTAGGCTCTACAGGGGCAGAAACTGTGGCTGGTATAGCCCATGATGCTGATGGGAATGTTTACGTTACAGGCTCTATTTCGGCAGATGTAACAGTAACTTTAGTAGATAATACCATTGTTAATTTGGTAAATAACGGAAGCACAGATATTTTTATTGCAAAAATAAATTCCAGTGGAAAATATGTTTGGATAAAAAATATTGGTGGTACAGGAGCTGATGTAGGACAAAAAATTAAAGTGGATTTTGAGGGAAATTTGATCATATCTGGCCAGTTTACAGGTTCAAATATTAATTTTAATCCAGAAGGTCCTGCCCAGCAAGTAAGTTCAGCAGGTAGTGTAGATGCTTTTATTCTTAAATTAAAGAGTAACGGAGAGTTTATTTGGGTTAAAAGAATTGGCTCTACCGGTGCAGATTATGCTTATGCACTGGATGTAGATGCTAATGGAAATGTTTATACCGGAGGCCGGTTTCAATATACCGTAGATTTTGATCCGGGGTCTGGTGAATATAAATTAATTGCCAATTCAGAGGTGGCATCAACTGCGTTTGATGCTTATGTATTAAAATTAGATAAGAACGGAGATTTTATTTGGGCCAAAAGTTTTGGAGGTAAGGGTTGGGATGTAGTAAATGGCTTAGCAGTAGATATAGCACAAAATGTTTATTTAACAGGAAGGTTTGAGCAAGAAGCTAATTTTAACCCCGATCCACTAGCTGTAGCCCATAAAGTAACTGCGGTATATCAGGACGCATTTATTTTAAAATTGGATATGAATGGGGCCTTTGTTTGGAACAGGACCATATTTAGTAATACTGCAACAAACGATGTATGGGGGAATGATCTAACTGTTGATAAAAAAGGCAATGTTTTAGCAACCGGTTTTTTTACAGGAACAGCAAAGTTTAGTTCTGCAACAACAGAGCTTGTGTCAAAAGGGAATAGAGATATTTATGTGGTAAAAGTTAGTCCACTTGGAGATTTAACCTGGTTTAAAGGAATTGGAGGTACTTCTGATGATAGAGGGGAAGGTATTTTTACCGATGCTAATGGAGAGGTGTACTTTACAGGTAGATTTGCTCAGAATAATGTTGATTTTGGTAATGGGGTAGAGCTTTCTGCAGGCGGTCAATTTGATGTTTTTGTAATAAAAATTAACACAGATGGGACAGCACAATGGGCAGAAAGATTTGGCGGAACAGTTGCCGAACTAGGTGGAACAGGAAATGTTGCCGGAACAGATATTGGTTATGCAATTAGTGTAGATCTTAGTGGTAATGTATATACCGCAGGAGTTTTCGCAGGTTCGGCAATTTTTGATTTCCCTGCTAAGACGGCCAAACTTACAACTTTGGGTGGTAATGATGTGTTTATCAGTAAAATTGCTCAGGTTGGTTTTGTGCTGCCGGTTAGTTTTATTAAGTTTTATCTAGAAGAGAGCCCTGCAGGTAATAAACTGCTTTGGCAAACCGCCACTGAAACAACTAATAGCCATTTTGATTTAGAAAGAAGCTCAGATGGATTAACATTTCATGCCATAAAAACAATAGCAGGTAATGGAACAAGTCAGTCTATTAATTATTATCATTATTTAGATCGGGATATTAATCTAAATGAAAACTACTATTATAGGTTAAAACAAGTAGACTTTAATGGTAATATCAGCTATTCTACTTTGGTAAGTTCTAAAAAAGGCAAAGCACAAGGTTTTGAATTAAGCGTGTATCCTAATCCAGTTATCGAAAATTTAACTATTGGGTCTAACCAAAGCTTAATTGGCGCTAAGCTTATAATCATCAATAGTTTAGGTGAAACTGTTTATACAAAGACAAATCTTAATGGAAAACAAGTGCAGGTAGATATGTCTAGTTTTCCTCATGGTATTTATGTTTTGCAGTTGCAACATAATGATGAGTTTGTGAGCTATAAGATTGTAAAGTAAACCGGTATAATCAATAAAATTAAAGCTATAGACCCAAAGGAACTAAGTTAGGAGATTTTGGGTCTATAATCTCTTAGGTAATTAAGTGCTAAGTTTTAGCATCAGCTTAAGGCTTAGCCTGTTAAAGCCATTAAGGTATGTACAATTTCTATAAAAAATATTTTAGGCAATATATTTATAGCTTAATACTGTGTTTAGCTACTTTGGGAACTGCTTATGCACAGGATATAAGCTGGGTAAATAGATATGGAGCAGCTGGAGAAGATATTATTTATGCCTCTGCTGTAGATTTTGAAAACAATATTTATACAACAGGTACATTTAATGGAAGTATAGATTTTAATGAGGGCAAGGGAGCTGCGGTTCAATTAAGTTCGCAAGGCGGGGTAGATATTTTTATTACCAAAACAGCTGTAGATGGGGTATTATTATGGGCAAAAAGAGTTGGTGGTACAGGTGGGGATTATGCCTTGGCATTAGCTGTTGATGATAAAGGAGCAATATATATTACTGGTCGTTTTACAGGAACTGTAGACTTTGACCCTGGTTCTGGCGTATTTAATTTGGCGGCAACATCTGGTAGCTACGATGTGTTTGTCTTAAAATTAAATGCTTCTGGAGATTTTGTATGGGCAAAGAAAATGGGCGGAGCAGGATGGGATGTTGCCAATGCCATTGCAGTAGATAAAGACAAAAATGTTGTGGTTACAGGTCGTTTTGATGGAACAGCAAATTTTAATAGCAATGGTTCGGCATCCGCTATCAACCTAACGGCAATAGGACAAGATATATTTGTTGTTAAGCTAAATTCAGAAGGGAATACACTTTGGGCAAAAAGATATGGTGGAAGTCAAGATGATTGGGGCCAAGGAGTAGATGTTGATGCTAATGGATCAATATATGTAACTGGTTTTTTTAGAGACGAAGTACTTTTTGGCGGTCTTGCTGATCAAAAATTAATTTCTACTGGTGCTACAAGAGATGTTTTTATTCTGAAAATAGAAAGCCAGGGAGAGCTTAGCTGGGTTAAGAAAATAGGAGGCACTTCTGATGATAGAGGCGAGGCGCTGAAGGTAGATTTAGAAGGCAATATTTTAATAACAGGAAGAATAGCAGGTACAAATATTCTTTTTGGAGACGATTTTTCTTTATCACCAGGTGGTAATTTCGATGCTTTTATCGCTAAGCTAAATCAAGATGGAGATTATATCTGGGTAAAAAGTTTAGAAGGCAGTGGCGATTCTTTTGGATTGGGGCTAGCTACCGATAATTATCATTCGGTTTATATAGCCGGGTATTTTAAAGGTATTATTGATTTAAACCCCGGTTCCTGTGATTTAGAATTTGTTTCCGCAGGAGATGCAGATGTTTTTATTGTGAAGTTAGATGCAGATGGTTATTTTGTTTGGGGAAGGCAAATGGGAGGCATTAATGAGGACCGAGGAAATACCATTTCTGTAGATCAAAATGCGAATGTTTATACGGCGGGGTATTTTACCGGAGAAGCTAATTTTAATGCCAATCTTGGTGCACATTATATTGTTTCCAAAGGAGATAAAGATGCTTTTTTACATAAAATTGCTGAAAAAGCAGAATCCGATGAAGATAATGAGCCTTTGCCGCTTTATATTGTGAATTTGACAGGGAATGTTGATGAAAATTTTAACAGCTTAAAATGGACACTACTTAACCAAAAAACTAACCTGTCTTTTGATATAGAACGATCTAACGGAACAGATGCTTTTAGCGCTATTTCAAGCCTAAAAAGTGCTAATCAAACTCATTTTTTTTATATCGATAATTCACCTTTTGATGAGCATAATTATTACCGAATAAAACAAATAGATGAAAGTGGGGAGGTTTTTTATTCGGAAACTCTTTTACTTAAGCGGGTAAAATTTGCAAAAAATCCATTGCATGTTTATCCCAATCCCATCTTAAATAATCTATTAACAATAAGCAGAACCGATGGGAGGATTTTAGGGAATATTATAATTAACGATTCCTTAGGAAGGCTTGTTTTTTCTGCCAAAGAAATACTTGTAGATAAGCTTAGTATTAATACAACAGGTTGGTTAAAGGGGCTTTATTTGATTAAAGTTCAAGATAAAACGGGATCAAATCATTTTAAAATAATTAAATAAAATAAATAATAAAATCATGAAAAAACTATCATTATTAACATTGCTAGTGGGCTTATTCTTTTTTGCGAATGCTCAAAATAAACCATCATTCAGCTATTATTCTTTAGAAACGTTAGAAGCTATAGGAACAAGTAAAGAACAGCAAACGCAAATTTTTGAAATTAGAAAAAATTCAGAAGAACGTGTAAGAGCGGTAAAAAAAGATGCTTCACTTAACGAAGAGGAGAAAAAAGCTAAATATAAAGAAATTTATGGTGAAGGTGGAGCGCTTTATAAAAAGGTGTTAACATCTGAGCAGAATGAGAAATTAAAAATATTGTTTAAAGAATTTCAGGAGAATAATAAATAATTAAGTTAAGAGATGCATTGGAGATTTTTAAGAGAGTTAATTTGTTTTTTTTGCTTGTTTTTTTGTGTGCTAAAAACCAAGGGACAAACTAGCGAAGCTTTTAGTTATTATTCAGAAAAAACCTTAAGTGCTATTGAGGCAAGTGCAGAGCAAAGAGCGCAAATTTTGGCTATTAGAGAATTTACCAATGAGCAGGTTAAGCTTATTAAAGCCAATGAGAAATTAACCGAACAGCAGAAGAAGGATAGTTATAAAGAGGTCTATAGCAAGAGTAGTAAAGATTATTATTCGGTAATATCAGATAAACAGAAGGCAATTATTAAACAATTGTTAAAGGATATACAAGATCAAAAACAAAGAGATGGAGTTATCCCTGTTACTGATAGTTCAAGTTATTATAATCAATACTATCAACAAAGAATGAGTCTTTTTAATTCTTTTCCTCTTGTTAAAAATACGGTTATGTTTTTAGGAAGTAGCAGTGCTGAACGGGGTGCTTGGAGCGAACTTTTTCCTAATTCGATTATCTCTAATAGAGGGATTGGCGGCGATAATACTTTAGGGGTATTAGCTAGGTTAGATCAGGCTATTGCTATGCAACCTTCAAAGGTATTTCTATTCATAGGAACTAATGATTTGGGTAGTAGAGCTTGGCCAGTAAATTTTGTATATGATAAATATGTGCAAATAGTAGATAGGCTTAAAGAAGGATCTCCGAAAACTAAAATATATATCGTATCGCTACCTATTAACGAGCAGGTAGTTACAATAGAAAGGTTTAAAGGTAAGTCTGTTTATTTTAAACAATTTAATGAAAAATTAGGCGCCTTAGCGAAAGAGAAAAATCTTGTTTTTGTAAACTTCTTTAATCAAGTTCTTGGGAAAAATGGCGAGCTGATTTCAGACTATACTACCGATGGTATTCATTTAACTCCGCAGGGGTATAAATTAATGGCCGAATATTTTAGAAAGCATAAATTTTTATAGTTGTTTTTTTTAATGGTGATTTTAATTAGGACTCATTGAAATCACCATTATTTAGGTGTTAAATAAATAATATTCAGAAGGATTAAATTTGAAATATAATATGATCAGAATAATTTTTACCGCATTGCTATTGATACACTGTAGCTGGGCTTCATTATCAGCACAAGTTCGTAAATCTCTAAGTTATTATTCAGAGGAGACGCTAGATTTAATTGAGGCAACAGCAGCACAAAAAGCGAAAATTAAGCAAATAAAGAGCAATACAGACGAAAAGTTAAAGCAGGCTAAAAATGATGCTAATTTGGTTGAGAGCGAAAAACAATTAAAATACAAGGAAATATATGCTGAAGGAACTAAGCTTTATAATGAAGTGATTAGTGAACAGCAAAAAGAGGTTTTAAAGCAGCTGCATAAGAAAATTCAGGATGAAAATACGAAAATAGGATTTGCACCAATCATAGACAGTACTTTTAAAAGCAAGCATTTTGATCAAAGGATGGAATTGTTTGCCTCTTTTCCAATAGCGAATAAAGCCATCGTTTTTTTAGGTAATAGCATTACCGAGCGTGGCGTATGGAATGAGCTAATTCCAGGCAAACTGATCTCTAACCGAGGAATTGGGGGAGATAATACTTTTGGTGTTTTAGCAAGGTTAGATGGTGTTTTAACAGCTAAGCCAGAAAAAATATTTTTAATGATTGGAGTAAACGATTTAGCTGGTAGAGGCTGGCCGCTGGAACTGGTTTTAAAGAATTATACCAGAATTGTTAATCAGATTTTAAAGCAAAGCCCTAAAACCAAATTGTATATTCAATCGGTTTTGCCAATAGATGAGGATATGATACCTAGATTTAAAGGGAAATCAATTGTTATCAGCAAATTTAATGAAGAATTAAAAGTTTTAGCTGCTAATAAAAAAACTGTTTATGTTAATCTTCACGACCAATTTAAAGACGAGCAAGGTAAAATTAAACCAGAGCTTACCAATGATGGCATCCATTTAACACCATTAGCCTATAGTCAGTGGGTTAATTATTTAAAAGCTAGCGGTTTCTTGTAGTTCTCTACTTAGGTTTTTGGAAAAATAAGTAGAATAATTTTTAGATAAGAAAACACTTGAAAAAAATATCAAGAATATATTTATTGAAAAAAACAGGCTTAAGGTTGTTTTTAACCTTATTATTAATGGCTGTTTTTTTAGCTTCCAAAGCGGCTGAAATTAGCATCAAAATACATGCTAATAAAGAAAGTCGGGTTTATAATATTGGAGAAGAGGTTTCTTTTGCTGTTGTAGTAGAAAAGGATGGAAACTTAATCGATGGGTTAAAAGTTGAATATTTATTAGGCCGGGAAGGCATTAATCATTACCAAAAGGGGGAAAGAAAACTGGTAAACGGCAAAACGCTAATTGTTGCAAAGCCCTTAACCATACCTGGTTTTTTAAAATGTGAGCTTAATATAGAATATGAAGGGAAAATATATAGAGAGATAGCTGTAGTTGGGTTTTCTCCGGATAAAATTCTTAGCACCAGTGTAGAGCCTAAAGATTTTATGGCTTTTTGGAAAAAGGAATTGAATGGTTTGGAGAAAATACCGCTTAATCCGAAATTAGAATTATTAAAAGACCGGAGTACTGCAAGTGTTAATGTCTACCATGTTAATTTTCAGAATGAGGCCATGGGTTCTAAAATCTATGGTATTTTATGCCTACCAAAAAAGGAAGGGAAATATCCTGCGGTAGTTCGTTTTCCGGGAGCAGGAATTAGGCCTCACTGGGGTAATATTGAGCTGGCAGAAAAGGGAGTAATAACATTGGCTATCGGTATTCATGGTATTCCGGTAAATATGGATAGCGTGGTGTATAGTGATTTATATAAAGGAGCTCTACGTAAATATCCCGAGTTTAAACTGGAAAGCAAAGACGATTATTATTTTAAACGCGTATACCTGGGGAGTAAAAGAGCTTTAGATTTTATATATACCTTAGCCCAGTTTGATGGCCATACTTTGGCGGTAACTGGTGTTAGCCAAGGAGGTGCTTTATCAATAGTTACAGCAGCTTTAGATCCTAGGGTTAAGTTTGTTTTGGCTTATTGCCCTGCACTAGCAGAACTTACTGGTTTTATTCATAACCGGGCAGCAGGCTGGCCTCATTTATTTAATCATGCTAATCAGCATTTAGCTGCTAGTAAAGATTATATTAAAACGGCAGCTTATTATGATGTGGTAAATTTTGCCAAATACGTTCGGGCTTCGGGTTATTATTCTTGGGGTTTTAATGATGAAATAACTCCGGCTACTTCTATTTATTCTATGTATAATATTATTCAGGGACCTAAAAAAATATTCATAGACCCCGAAGTTTCGCATACCGTAAGTGCTTTACAGGCAAAAAACGGAAATACCTGGTTAGAAGAAATGTTAAAAATTAGATAGTATGTATACAATGAAGATATTTTATAAAAAGATGCTTAAAACAGTGCCTTTGTTTTGTTTACTTATATTAAGTGCTTTGACTTTGCCGGCTCAGCAGTTTGATTTGCTGGGAAACGGAGCATGGCTTTCCAAAATAAGTAAGGAGCATCCACGAATTTTTATTAATAAGAAAACATTAATCGATATCAAGGCCAAGGTAAAGCAAGATTTATGTTCGGAATATGAAAAACTTAAAAAAGAAGTTGATGAACTTCCTTTTGATGCACCCATTGTGATGAATACCGATTTGTATATACAAAATGCAGATGGAAGTATTAAAACTCATAAAGTTGCAGAGCAAGGTCAAAAACTTTTTAAATACAATGGCGGCGACCAGGCGGTTAAAATTGCATTGGTTTATTTAATTAGTGAAGATCCTAAGCTGGCAGCAAAGGCGGTTAATTATATTAAACTGGCTAATTATGTTTTCCAGTGGACGGCCAGTAAAAATATTTGGGTCGATTTAACAGGTAATGTACGTATTAATGCCCTTACTGCTTATGATTGGGTATGTTCAACATTAAGCACAGCACAGCGAAAAGATTTGCTGATGCCCATGCTGAATTATATTGAAAAATCGCAACCTGAAGGAGAATACACCTTTAGAAGAACAATAGGAGGAGCTATTGATGGAAATTATGGAGAGACAGCACTTCAATGGTTTGCTGGCCTTGCCGGATATGGAGATGGTGTAGACGATGTCCGTTCAGAAAAAATGTTAAAAGCAGGAGGGGAATTATTTGTCGATATGATGAACCATAGAGAGCGGATATCTGCAGGTTCGGGCTTGCTATCTTCCTCTACAGTTTCTTATTCTTTTTTTAATTATCCTTATTCTTCTTTCAATTTTTTCCATACTTGGAATTCTGCTTTTGGAGAGGACTTAACCGATAAATGGAAGCAAATGCTTGATTTTCCAAATTGGTTTGATTGGGCAGCCATTAAGTTGTCTAGTACAGGCAGGATGTTGTTTCATGGAATTGGAGATATTGGACATTCAGACAATCAGCTTAGAATGGATGATTTATATACCCACATGGCGCAGGTAGCCCATTTTTATGGGGCAAAATATCCAGATAAAATTGGTAAAGCTTATTCTTTACAGGCTAATTTACCTGCCGATAAAAGAAAGGTATTGGATAATTTATTTCCTTTTTTACCTTTTATTCTTACCGATTTTAATAGCAATAAAGTGAGAAAAATGGATGCCTTAGATTATGGCAGGTATTTCTATAACTCTAGTTTTGGTCTTTTGCTTATGCGTTCCGGAAAAGGCGATAAAGATACTTATGCCAGTTTTAGATTTGGAGCAGATCAAATCAATCATCAGCACTATGATGATCTTAGTTTTGTTATTTATAAAGAGAATTTTTTGGCTTTAGATGCAGGTAGCAGAACAGAAACCGATCACCACCATAATTTTGCACCTCAAAGCGTGGCTCATAATACCATTCTCATTCATGAACCTCATGAGCCAATGCCCGATTTTTGGAAAGCATGGAGTTATGTGCCTGATGGGAAAACTTATTATAACCACGGGGGGCAAAATTATAAGGATAAATCGCTGCCTTTAGCATTGCAAAGTACCGAAGATTTTATTTATGCTGCTGCTGATGCTACAAAAAATTATGCTGCCCTTAAAAGTAGGGAGGTGGTGCGTCAATTTGTGTTTTTAAAACCCAATGTATTTGTTATTTATGACCGGGTAGCTTCGGTTAAGCAATCTCAGAAAAAAGAGTTTTTACTGCATTTTCAAGAAAAACCGGTTGTTATTAGTACTAATCAATGGAAGGCTAGCCATGGAGGGAATTTATGGGTAACTACCCTGCTTCCAGAAGTCCCAAATTACAATCTTGTAGGCGGCCCAGGTAGAGAGTTTGAAGCCTCTGGTAGAAACTGGGAGTTAGCTGGCGGTGCAGATTGGGATAAAACAATGAAGCTTACGGGGAAATGGCGGTTAGAAATTAGCGATGCTAAGGAAGCAGATAGAAGTGTTTTTTTACATGTATTACAAGCCTCAGCAGCTAACGATAGCCAACAAATAAGTCAGTCGGTTAGAAAAAGTGGCGATTTAGATATTGTATCAATTAGCGATGAGCAGGGAAATAAATGGGAATTATCCTTTAATAGGACGGCTTCTGTGGGGCTTCATCTTAAAATGACCGATAAATTGGGTAAGCTGAAATACAATAAAACTTTAGAAAATGTAATTGAAAAAAATAATTAATCATGAAACATTATAGAACAATCATGAAATCACATTTTGGTTTTTGGGCTATTATTTTTGGGCTGTTTTTTATTTTTCATACAAGAGGATATGCTCAAGATTATAAATCCTTAATCTCGGTAGACGATGAAAAAAAGCGATTAGATAGCTATGAATTGGAGCTAGAGGCCTATTTAAAACATTACCTTATTGATGAATACCCAGCCAGAGCGCAGCAATTATGGAATAGAGATTATTCCAGTATTCCGGCTTATATAAGAAGTGTGCAGCCTAATGTATTGCGATGGAAGGATGTGGTAATTAAACCCCCGATGTTAAGAAAATCTGGCGAAATTAAGCGTACAGCATATAATTTTGAAGGATTAGCTGGAGAATGGATAGAACTTCCCTTAGGAAATATATCGGCCAAAGGAATATTGGTTATGCCTAAAAATGCATCAAAAAACAAACCTGTGCCATTAGTTATCGTACAGCATGGTGCTGGCAGTAGCCCCGAACGCCCTTTTACTGCCGACGGGAAGAGTTATTATGCTTATGCTAAAACATTGGTAGAGGCTGGTTTTGCGGTACTATCTCCCCTAAATTTAAGAGATATTTCTAAAAGGAATAATATAGAGCGTTATACCCGCTTGGCTAATATTTCTTTACCCGGAATAGAATTTTCTCGAACCCAAAATTTATTGGATGAAGTGCTTAAAGATGATAGAATAGATGGAGAGAGAATAGGCATGTGGGGCGTTTCATTGGGAGGAATGGCAACAATGTTTTGGATGTCTTTAGATAGTAGAATTAAAGCTGGAGTTGTTTCTGCTTGGTTTAATAATCGAATAAATAAGATGGCTATTGAGGATGATAAGTGGAGTAATTTTGCAAAATATGGAGAAGAATATGCTTATTTAACTGGTTGGTTAACTGAGTTTTCGGAGAATGATCTGGTTTCTATGGTTTGTCCAAGACCCATGCAAATTCAGCATGGTAAAAAAGACAATATTGCTTATTGGCCAGATATTATAAAAGAGTTTAAAGCTTCTAAAGTTCATTACGATAAGTTAGGGCTAGCCAATGGGATGGAACTTGTATTACACGAGGGAGGCCATGAAGCCAAAGTAGCAGAAGGGCTTAGTTTTTTAAAAAAACATTTAGGCAAGAGTTCTAATTAATTTTTTACTAAAAAATAGGAATATGAGCTGTTTTAAAGCTTAATAATTTATTTAGTTAAACCCAGTATAATTTATAGCGACGCACTTAGAAATTCTAGGATATAGAAATTCTAATTATCGATTTTCAAGCATGAAATATATAAAAATTTTATTTGTGATAGGGATAAGTATGCTTACTTCTTCCATCAAAGCGCAATATAGCACAGCGGGTATAGATATAGAAGAACCTAAGTCTGGGCAAGTAAGTAGCCTGCAGTTTTCTATCGCATTAGATAAGCAAGATTGGCTTTATAAACTTGGCGAACAGCCTCGTTTTAGGTTGAAATTAGTAGAGAATAATATTCCTTTAGATAATGTAGAAATCAGCTATGCTATTGGACCTGAAAAAATGAAAGCCACGCAAAGAGCTAAGCTTAAAGTAAGCCAAGGTTATGCCGAGCTTATAGGAGAAAGCATGACCGAGCCGGGTTTTTTACGTTGCGATGCGCAAGTTGTTATCGGAGGAAAAAGCTATCGAGCTACAGCTACTGCAGGCTTTGAGCCCGAAAAAATAAAACCAACAACGGCCAGGCCAAAGGATTTTGATGCATACTGGTCTAAAGCGATTAAGCAAGCTAAAAGTATTCCGCTTAATACTAAACTAACTTCCATTCAGAATAAGAGTCATGAGGATGTTTCGGTCTATCAGGTTGAATACGAGTTTTATAATGATGGTGTAAAAAAGTTTTATGGGGTGTTAAGCATGCCTAAAAAGGAAGGTAAATATCCTGCTATTATACGCTTTCCTGGTGCTGGTTGGTTGCCTTTAAGCGGCGATCAGCAAACTGCAAGCAAAGGGTTTGTCACCTTAGACCTTTATATACATGGACATCCTGTGACGTATGAAAAATCCTATTATGTTAATCTTCAGCAAAATGAACTGAAAGCCTATCAATATAAAGGAATAGAAGATAAGGATTCTTTTTATTTCAAAAATGTTATTCTGGGCTGTGTAAGATCAGTAGATTTAATATATTCTCTACCTCAGTTTGATGGTAAAAGCATTGGAAGTTGGGGATCCAGTCAGGGGGGAGCTCTCTCTACCATTACATCAGCGTTGGAAAGTAGAATTAATTATATGGTGGCTTTATGCCCAGCCATGTGTGATTTTACTGGTTATATTAATAATAGAGCTGGCGGATGGCCACATTTGTTTACCAAACCTGAGCTGTATGAGGATAAAAAAGAGCAGGTTATTAAAACATTAGCTTATTACGATGTTGTAAACTTTGTTAAAAAGCTAAAAATTCCGAGCTTTTTCTCCTGGGGATTTAATGATACGGTTACTCCACCAACTTCTATATATGCCGCTTATAATGTAATTGAATCTCCAAAAGAGCTGTATTTGATACCAGAAGGAGTGCATAAAATTTATCCAGAGCAAAGAGAAAAAACTTACGATTGGTTATTGAAAAATGTATTAGTTATCGGAAAAAATAAGCTGTTGTTTAAGTAAAATAGGAAGCTAATTAAATCGAAGGTATTGGCCAGTATATATGATTATTTACTCGAAAATATCTTTTTTATAAACCTATTAGGATATAATATAGATGTTAAATACGATTTATTTTTTTAAGATTAATTATTTATTTTTTTGTTTGACTTTGCTGTTAGTAAGCTGTTTTGGAGATAAGTCTAAGACTGTTTTTAGCCCTAAAGTAGAGGATTATGTGGCATTATCTAAAACGATACTGTCAGTATCTGTTATAGCCGATAGTTTAGATGTTCCTTGGGATGTTCAGTATAACCATTACGATAGCAGTTTGTATTTTACCGAAATTAAGGGAGCTATCTCTCGATTAGATTTAGCTACGGGAAAGCGTAAGCAATTATTTGTTATACCAGAAGTTTACCATCATCGTACTTTGGGCTTGTTGGGTATGGCATTGCATCCCGATTTTAAGGCTTATCCTTATGTTTATGTAAGCTATACAACTAAGTATCAAGATTCGATTTATTCAAGGTTAGAGCGATTTACCTACAAAAAAGATACATTGACCAATCCCAAAGTACTGCTGGAGATCGAAGGGAGTACAGGGCATAACGGAGCCCGTCTGGCTTTTTCCAAGAACGGGAAACTGTTATGGGCGACGGGGGATGTAGACAGCCCGACCCATGCCCAGGACAGTACTACGCTGAACGGCAAGATCCTCCGCATAGAATGGGACGGTTCCGTCCCCATAGACAATCCGATCCAAGGGAGCTATGTTTATGCCTGGGGTTTTAGGAACATGCAGGGGCTTACCGTTTCCGATCGGGGCTACGTGTACACCTCCGAACATGGTGATGCCATAGAAGATGAAGTAAATATTATCGAGCCCTTAAGGAACTATGGCTGGCCGGTAATAGAAGGGAAGCATGATTTGCCGGCCGAAATTGCTTATGCCAAACAAAAAAACACAAAAGAGCCGATGCGTTCCTGGACCCCCGTAATAGCCCCGGCCGGGCTGGCTTATTATAACTCCGATCAAATACCCGAATGGAAAAACGCTTTGCTGCTTACGACCTTAAAAAGCCAGAGCCTAAGGGTGTTAAAGCTAGATGAATCCGGGAAGAAGATAATATCTGAAGAGATTTTTTTTGAAAATCATTACGGCAGGCTGCGTACGCTTACTGTTTCTCCCTCTGGCGATATTTACCTGGCGACCAGCAATAGGGATTGGAATCCGCAAGCGGGTTTTCCTAAAACAGGAGACGATAAAATATTAAGAATCAACAGGGTTGCTAAAGCGCTAAAAACGCCCTTGAAAGGCAGGCTTGTTACAGGTACTAAAGAAGCTGTTAAAACAGGTACAGCATTATATAATGCCTATTGTGTTTCTTGCCATAAGGGAGATGGGGCAGGCTTGGGGCAGGTGTTTCCGGCATTAAAAAATTCAACCAAGGTCAACGGAGATAAAGCAGGTCTTATCAATCTGTTTTTAAATGGCTCGGTTAAGCCCGGCAAGACGGAGCAGATGCCCGCATTCAATTTTTTAAGCGATGAAGATGCCGCCTCGATCTTAAGCTATATTAGAAAATCATGGGGAAATCATTCATTAGCAATAACACCAGCAGACATTAAAAAATATAGAAAATAGTCATGAAGGAGCAATCAAAACCAATTACAAATTTTTTCAAATCCTTAATACCGGGCATTATATTGGCAGCGGTGGTATTTGGCCCCAGCAAGATGACAATCACCACCAAATTGGGGGCAGAATACGGTTATGCACTAGAATGGATAGTGCTTGTTGCGGTGTTCTTTATGGCCATATTTACGGGCATGGGGAGCAGAATTGGCTCATCAAGCACCAAATCTTTATTAAGCTTAATTAAAGAGAAGTTTGGCAAATTTTTTTCGGTTACTATAGGTGTAGGGATATTTTTAGTTGCAGCATCCTTTCAGGCGGGTAATTCTATTGGCGTGGGCATATCTATTGCAGAATCTACCGGTACCAGTCCCAAATTATGGGTTATTGTATTTACCCTGCTGGGGATTTTATTACTTTCCTTCCGCTCCTTTTATAAAACTTTAGAAAAACTGATGCTAATACTGGTAGGGCTTATGCTTTTGTCCTTTGTGGCTACTTTTTTTCTAGCCAGGCCAGATTTTAACCAGATTATCGGCGGCTTTAAACCAAGTTTACCTGTCGGCTCAACAGGATTGGTTATAGCTTTTATGGCTTCGTGTTTTTCAATAGTGGGGGCATTTTATCAATCCTATCTGGTAAGAGAGCGGGCAAAAATTAACGGCAGTAATAGTAAAGACAATAGCTTAACAGGAGTGATGCTACTAGGTGTTATGAGTTTGGTGGTTATGATTTGTGGAGCTGCAATATTAAAACCTAAAGGTATCGAAGTGAAAAGTGCATTAGATATGGCAGGAGCCTTGGAGCCACTTTTTGGTAGCTATGCTTCGGTTATGTTTTTAACAGGACTTTTTGGAGCTTCCTTTTCATCTGTGGTGGGTAATGCAACCCTCGGCGGCACATTATTAGGCGACGGTTTAGGTTATGGTAGCGATTTAAGCAGCAAAACCATCAGAATATTTATTGCTTTGGTCATGGTTATTGGAGCAATTGTAGCCATTGTTTTTGGAAAACTTCCCTTGGAGCTGATCGTGATGGCGCAAAGCGTAACCATTTTTTTAGTGCCTTTTATAGGCTTTGCCATGTATGCGATTGCAAACGATGAAAAAATTATGGGCAATAAGAAAAACAGCCCTTTTGTTAAAATAAGTGGCGGTATTGGACTTATCCTTGTTGTTTTTTTAGCAATCAGTAATGCATACGATATTTTTATAAAATAAGAACATAATAATTTAAATGAAAGAATTAAGAGCGTTAGAAGATCAGCTTACACAGCCATCATCAGTATTGATTGCAGACATCCAAAAGATAGAAGGCGATATCATGCTTCTAGGTATAGGGGGCAAGATGGGAGTCAGCATGGGTAAGCTGGCCGTCGCAGCTATAAAAGCAGCAGGTATTCATAAAAGAGTAATCGGTGTTTCCCGTTTTTCGGATGCCAGGGCAAGGCAGGAATTGGAAGATTCAGGAATTGAAACCATATCCTGTGATTTATTAGAAGATGATCAGTTGCAACAACTTCCTGATGTAAAAAATATTATTTATTTGGCAGGTTTTAAATTTGGTTCGGTAGGCAATGAAGGCTTTACCTGGGCGATGAATGCTTATTTACCAGGTAGGGTTGCCGATAAATTCAAGAACTCCAATATCGTAGCTTTCTCATCAGGTAACGTATTGCCCTTTGTCAAAGTTACTTCAGGCGGGGTTTCCGAAGAAACCACACCTGAGCCAATTGGTGAATATGCACAATCTACCTTAGGCAGAGAAAGAATATTCGAATATTTTGCCAAAAAGAATAATACGCCAACCTTAATTTACCGTTTAAATTATGCAGTAGATTTCCGTTATGGAGTCATGATGGAAATCGCCAAGAGTGTATTACAAGAAAAAGAGATTGATCTTAGAACAGAAAACGTAAACGTAATTTGGCAGGGCGACGCCAATGAAGTAGCCATCAGGTCTTTATTGCATTGCCAATCCCCTGCAAAAATGTTAAACGTTACAGGCCCGGAAACATTATCTATCAAATGGATAGCAGCGCAATTTGGAGAAAAGTTTAATAAATCCCCTAAGTTTATTTATGAAGCAGAAGGTACAGCCTTATTAAACAATGCATCAGAATGCCATCGCTTATTCGGTTATCCAAGGGTAACCGTAAGAGAAATTATAGACATTACAGCTACCTGGTTAATGCAAGGTGGCGAAGAATTCGGAAAAGAGACACACTTTCAGGAAAGAAGAGGTAAATTCTAATGAAAAGACTAAGCAAAGAACTCAAGCAACTATTAGAATCAGGGACCGTATTGCCGGCCCACCCCCTGGCGTTAAATTCAGCCAGGGAACTAGATGAAGCAAGGCAGCGACAGTTGACACGGTATTATATGGCCAGTGGAGCAGGCGGCGTGGCCGTAGGCGTACATTCCACGCAGTTTGAGATCAGGGATCCCGAAGTGAACCTGTTCGAGAAAGTATTGGCACTGGCCTCCGAAGAAATAGAAAAAGCTAATTTAAATAGACCGTTTTTAAAGATAGCAGGAATATGCGGTCCAACAGGACAAGCAGTATCCGAGGCCGAAATAGCATTAAAATACGGATACGATATTGGCCTGTTAAGCATGGGCGGTTTGCAGGGCTGGAGCGAAGATGCGATTTTAGATCGGGTAAGGGCAGTAGCTGCAGTTATGCCTGTATTTGGTTTTTACCTGCAACCTTCGGTAGGAGGAAGAATATTCAGCTATGCTTTTTGGCAGCAATTTGCAGAGATAGACAATGTTGAGGCTATTAAATGTGCTTCTTTTAACCGTTATCAGACATTGGACGTGATGCGTGCGGTAGCAAGCTCCAGCCGACGTGAAAAAATATCGATGTATACAGGTAACGATGACAACATTATGGCCGACTTATTAACAACCTTTAAATTTAATATTAAAGGTGAAGAAGTAGCAGTAGGTTTCAAGGGAGGTTTATTGGGGCACTGGGCTGTTTGGACAAACAATGTGGTGCAGCTGATGGAAAGGGTACAAGCTTATCGGAAAAACAAAAGGGTTGAAGAATTGGAAGCTTTATTGGCATTGGGTGTCCAAATTACGGACGTTAATGCAGCCTTGTTTGATCCGGCGAATGCTTTCCACGGCTGTATTCCGGGTATCCACGAAGTATTGAGAAGACAAGGACTATTAGAAGGAAGATGGTGCCTTAACCCGGAGGAAGAACTATCGGAAGGTCAGATGGAGGAGATAGACAGGGTGTATGCTGCTTACCCGGATCTGAATGATGATGGATTTGTGAGAATGTTTTTGGGAGGAAAATAAGGAAACCAGATGATGTTGTTCACGAAGATGAATCTCAAGATATAAGTACAGAAGTTTATAAATATGCGAATGCTCATTTAAAGATTATGAAAAAACTGTAAGAGCCGAGTATTAATAAATCCATCAGTAATAAATACTCTTATAAGTAAACACCCGTAAAGTAAAAGTACGATAGCGTTATTTTTACTTTACGGGTGTTTTTTATTGACCAATATCGTTTTTTATTATTTAGGATTGCATGATGNTTTTTAGAAATAACCTATTAAACGCTCTTTTTTGCATAAAATAAATACAGATAACGAATTGTTAAACCTGTTAAAGTCAGGTCATAAATCTGCTTTAGATGAAATCTACAACAGATATTATGCTATTCTGTATAGTCATGCTTATAGCAAGTTGCCAGATAGAGAAGAAGTAAGGGATATAGTACAAGAGGTGTTTGTTTCCCTTTGGAACAATAGAGAAAAAATAGTTATAACCTCTAGTTTATCTGCTTATTTGTATACATCTACAAGAAGCAGAGTATTAGATATATATCGTCGTCAAAAGGTAAGAAATGCTTACACACAGTCTTTACAAGCTTTTATAGATTCGGGAGAGAATATTACAGAAGAAAAGTTTAGAGAAAAAGAACTGATTAGGTTAGTAGAAAAAGAAGTAGCTTCTCTTCCTGCACAAATGCGACGTATATTCGAAATGAGTCGTTTTAAAGATATGACTCATCAGCAAATTGCAGATGAACTTCAAATAAGTCCGCAAACTGTTCGTACTCAAGTAAAAAATGCACTCAGGGTACTAAGAGTGAAATTGGGTGCTCATATTTTTACAATCTTTTTTTAGAGAAAAATAAGATCCAGTTCTTAGAAAATATTATCCAGTTATTTTTTTAGTTGTTGTTAGTTACATAATGTAAAGTATCTTCTTGTGATTGATATGACCTGAAAAGAAGGAATTTGTTAGCATTTCCAATCTCTTTTTGAGATTGCTTTAGAGTAAAATAATATCCCTGTTTATATATTATGAGAGTAGTTTTTCTCAAATCGTTCATCATGTTCTGCAGGGTATGGCGAACTGATAAATAAAGCAGATTCTCATAAAAATATAAAGTCTTATCGAGCTATTGCCATTTTAGGATGTACCCTTTTAAACAGATGATTAAACTTCCTATTTAATATACATGACTTGCTTAAACCTGGCATATATTAAGGAAAACAGAATGTTAGTCATTCCAAACTCTTTTATGACTTTTACACTATTCTCCGGTAATACATGGGAAGCAACTGTTTGTTGAATATGTTTACTCTCCCTTTTTATATCAGTAAAATTTTAGCTAAATTGGTTGTTCTAATAAAGATAGTCCTATTTCTTTATAGCCTTCTTTAGACAATCTCATCAAAAGTCTACAAAACTCAACTAAAGTCCACAAAACCCCACTACTGTTGTGCTATAGGTTCGGCTTTGTTCCTACTACGGTATACTCACGCTGTATCCAATATTTAATAAAAAGTAATCTTATTCAGGGCTATGCAAATCACGAAATAATAATCGAAATCAGGTTGAAATATAAAATTTTTCAATTCGTTCTACCCCCTGTACAAATCTTATACGTCTTATAGTAAAAGGACCACAACTTAAATTAATTTCAAGCAAATGAAAAAAGCAGATGAGCTGTTAGATAGATACCATTCAGGTGAAGCAACGCCAGAAGAAAAGGCTATTGTGGAGAGCTGGTATCTGAAATCTAAAAAGGGAGCGTCAGATCTGAAACATGAAGTTCTGCTTGAAGATTATGAAAAAGGTCGTAAACGGTTGCATCAGCAAATTGGATATCAGGAAAAAAGAATTATAAAATTATGGCCTCGTGTAGCGATAGCCGCTTCTTTGTTGATGGGTTTAACAATAGGTTTCTATTTCTTTAATTCAAAGTCGAACACAGAGCCTGCTCAGGAGTTTGTGTCAGGTACGTCTGTAAAAGAAAGCAGTGAAGTGATTCTTACTCTGGCGAATGGAAAAAGGATTAACCTGAATGATGATAATGTTGGACAGGTGGCCGAAGAGGAGGGGTTAAATATTAAACAGACTTCAGATGGACAGTTGATATATACTGTGATTGATGGTGGTAAGGGGGATAATCAAAGTAATTATAATATTATTGAAACTCCAGTAGGTATGCAATACACTGTTATATTGCCAGATGGTAGTAAGATATGGTTAAGCTCTGCATCTAAATTACGTTATCCGACACATTTTTCAGGAAAAGAACGAAAAGTCGAACTTTCTGGTGAAGCCTATTTTGAAGTGAAATCTGTATATGCATCTGCCGGAAAAAATGCTTCCACTAAAAAGGTTCCTTTTATTGTAACGTCGGGTAATCAAACAGTAGAAGTTTTGGGGACCCAATTTAATATTAGCGCCTATAAGGACGATGCAGTAATAAAGACAGCACTTTTGGAGGGGGCAGTAAAAGTATCTTTAAAAGATAAGAAAAATATCAGTTCGGAAGTGTTCTTAAAACCAGGACAAATGGCTTTAAATAAACTCAATAATTCTGCATTAGAAATTAATAACGTAGATGTAGAGGATGTATTAGCTTGGCGAGAAGGATATTTTATTTTCAACAACGAGAACATCAGGGATATTATGAAAAAAGTTTCCAGATGGTACGGGTTTGAGGTAGAATATCAGGGAGATATGTCTGATGTAGAGTTTCAAGGGAATTATTTAAGAACTAGAAACTTATCAAACCTTTTGGAAATGTTAGAAATGACCAATAAAGTTAAATTTAAAATACTACAGAAAAACAGCTTGGAAAGGAGGGTACTTGTAATAAGAAAAAATTAACCAAACAACAAGATCCTAAAAACAGGAGTGTTACCAGCACTCCCGTTTAAATAAAGCATAATGTTTAGGCTTTATTTAGGATAATTAGTAACTGATCATAATAGTCAAAAATTAAACCTAAATCAAATGTATAAAAACTCCATCGCATTGCGATGTGGCATACCTTATTGTTTTTCGAAATACCTCATTATCATGAAGCTTAGTTTTGTTTTCATAATAATAGCCTGTATGCAGGTTAGTGCGACCACATTTGCTCAGAAAGTGAACGTAAAAGTTGTGAATGCCCCCATAAAGCAAGTTTTTTATCAGCTGACTAAACAAACTGGTTTTAATTTCATGGCCGATGCTAATCTGACCAAGAAGATAAGGCCCATAACTTTCGATTTAAAGAATGCCAGTATGGAAGAAGTACTGAATAAATGTTTTGGCGGGGTGGATATAGATATTGTAGTGAATAACGAATACAAAACGGTATTTATTAAAGAAACTGAGCGAAAAATATCTGCTGTAAAACAAGTTTTGATAATTAGCGGTAACGTCAACGATGAGAATAATGAGCCTTTACCTGGGGTAAGTATAAGATTAAAGAATACTCAAACCAGTACTGTCTCTGATGTTAATGGTAAATTTACTATTAATGTTCCAAACGAAGAAGCTATTTTAATTTTTAGCTTTTTAGGATTTGCTACACAAGAAAAAAAAGTTGGCACTAGTAAAGTATTGAATGTTAGGCTTCTTCCTAAAGTTTCTAAACTTAATGAAGTTGTAATCATAGGTTATGGAGCAACTGTTGCCAGAGAAGATTTAACAGGAGCGGTAGGTACCCCAGATTTGGAAGATATGAGGATTGCTCCAGTAGTTGCTTTTGATCAGGCTTTGGCAGGGCGTATTGCTGGTGTTCAAATACTTTCCAATGATGGGCAACCAGGATCAGAAGGAATTAATATTGCCATTCGCGGACAGAATTCTTTAACTCAGGATAACTCCCCTTTGTTTGTCGTGGACGGCTTCCCTATGGAAGATTTTGATGCTACTTCCCTTTCTATGGATGATATAGAGTCTATTGATGTTCTAAAGGACGCATCAGCATCAGCAATTTATGGTGCCCGAGGAGCTAATGGAGTAATTGTTATCCAAACAAAAAAAGGGAAAATAGGAGAGCCCGTTATCAGTTATTCAGCAACGGTTGGTTTTCAGGAAATAACAAAAAGGATGGAATTGCTGAGTCCTTATGAGTTTGTGAAATATCAAATAGAAAGGAACCCTGCAAATATTGCAAAATATACTCCTGCAGACCTGGCGCCTAGTAATTCTGGTTATGATGCTAATGGAAATACATTAGAGTCTTATAGAAATTATAGAGGGATTGACTGGCAGGATAAGCTTTATAGACTAGGAAATACGCAAATACATAATTTAGCAATAAGAGGTGGAACTCAACAAACTAAATATTCTATATCTGGGTCTGTTTATGATCAGCGTGGAGTAATTTTAAACACGGGGTTGAGCCGTTATCAGGGAAGGCTTTCTTTAGATCAGCAATTAACTAAAAAGCTTAATGCTAGTTTAAGAGTTAATTTTAACCGAAATAACTCTTTTGGTCAGTTGGCATCTGAAGATCCTATTAGTGGACAGGCAACTAGTAATTTACTTTTCGGTGCATGGGGTTATAGACCGGTAACAGGAAGGGAAACAGAAGGGAATGATGTTGATGAAGACTTTATTGACGATTTTAGAGATGAAGAAACAACCTTTATTTATGATTACAGAGTAAACCCTATCATTTCTGCTGAAAACACCTACAGGAAAAGTAAAGTAAATAATGTAAACTTTAATGGAAATATTGATTATAAGATTTTAAAAGATTTAAATCTTAAAGTTACATTAGGCTTTGATAAGAGGCAAACTAATACCGAAAATTTTTATAACTCTCAAACAGCAAGAGGCTCTTCCAAACTTCCAAATAATACGCGAGGTGTTCAAGGAAATATATCTATTTTTGATAGAGAAATCTGGACAAACTCGTCTATACTCAGCTACAGAAAAAGATTCAACAAAAGAAATAGTTTAGATGCGTTATTTGGATACGAGTTACAAGGAATTGACAATTCCCGAATAGGTCTTGCTAATGAACAAATACCCAATGAATTTTTAGGAATAAGTGGTATGGATGAAGGTGTAACCTTACCTAATACTGTTACTTATTCTAATTCTGTTTTAGGGTCATTGATAAGTAGGGTGAATTATAACTATCTTTCTAAATATCTCTTTACAGCAACATTTAGGACTGATGTATCTTCTAAATTTGCACCTGGTAACCGCACCGCATATTTTCCTTCAGGGGCATTTGCCTGGAGAATGGGACAGGAAAAATTTATTAAGCGTAGTCAGTTTATTTACGATGCAAAGCTTAGGGTTAGTTATGGAACAACAGGGAATAATAGGGTAACCGATTTTGCTTATTTATCTCCTATTATAGGAACAGATGTTTCTGAATCATATTCTCAAAATAATGGAGAGCCAAGCCGAGGAATGTTTCCTGGATCTTTAGGTAATAAAGATTTAAAATGGGAAACAACATCTCAGGTAGATTTAGGTTACGATATAGCTTTCCTTAAAAACAAAGTTGCTTTAACTATAGATGCTTACAGAAAAACAACAGATAATTTATTGTTAAATGCTAATGTACCTTATAGTTTCGGATATCAAAGGGCATTTAAAAACATAGGGAAAATAAGAAATGAAGGGTTAGAGTTTTCTGTAAATACGACCAATATTAAAAATAAAAATTTTGATTGGAGAAGTAGTATTAATATTTCGTTCAATAAAAATAAAATCCTGGCTCTGTCAGAAGATGAGCAAAAGATGTTTAGTAAAATCAGTTGGGCAACCAATTATAATGCTACTTTTTTGTATGCTGCCGAAGTTGGAGGACCTGCAGCGATGTTTATTGGGCAGGTGTTTGATGGAGTTTATCAGTATGCCGATTTTGAAGAAGTGTCTCCCGGAAAATATTATCTAAAACCAGGAATCCCATACACCGGTACAGATAGAGATGCTATTAAGCCTGGTGATATTAAATACAAGGATCTGAACGGAGATGGGGTTATAAATGAATATGATATAACCATTATAGGCAATCCTCAGCCAAAACATAGTGGAGGCTTTGTGAACAATTTCAAGTATAAAAACTTTGGTTTAAATGTGTTTTTTCAATGGGTTTATGGAAATGATGTATTTAATGGAAACAGAATATATTTTGAAGGAAATCCATCTAATGTGCCAAACTTAAATCAATATGCTTCTTATGCTGATAGATGGACACCTGAAAATCAAAGCAACACCATGTTTAGATCTGGTGGTTATGGGCCCGCATATTATTCGTCAAGAGTTATTGAAGATGGTTCTTTTTTGAGGTTAAAGACAGTGTCCTTGAGCTATGAAGTCCCTAAGAAGATATTAAGCAAAGTGAAAATATCTAATATGAATTTGTCTTTGGTAGCACAAAATTTATACACCTGGACAAAGTATTCGGGAATGGACCCAGAGGTATCAGCTAGGCATTCAACTTTAACTCCGGGGTTTGATTTTTCGGCTTATCCCAGAGCCAGAACAATTGCATTTTCTTTAAGGACAACTTTTTAAATGTTGATAATATGAGACGTTTTATTAAATATTTTTTAATTATATGTATTCCCATCTCCTTTGCCGGATGTAAAAAGCTTTTTGATACCAATCCACAAGATTTTGTTGATCAGGAACAATTTTATCAGACTGAACAACAATTGAATAGTGCTTTAATGGCTGTTTATAGTCCGTTGGGGAAAGGAGAGTTATATGGAGCAAGAATGATTGGCCGATTAGGTATGGATGCCGATGAAGCTTTCTATAATTCAAGCATTTTTACAGGAGTTTTAAATAATAGCATCCTGCCTACCGATTCGTATATCACTAGTTTTTGGAGAGTATGTTATGAAGCTATTAATAGAGCAAACTTACTTTTGAAATACATTGATCGTCCTAAAATGGACGAAAAGAATAGAAATATAATCAAAGGGGAAGCTTTATTTCTAAGAGGGTATTATTATTTATTACTAACCAGTAATTTTGGAGATGTTCCACTAATTCTTGAACCGAGCTTATCTGCATCTCAATCAACCAAAATTCCTCAGGCAAAAAGTAAAAAGGTTTACGAACAAATTATTGCAGATTTAACAGAAGCTCAGGGTATTGTGCTTACTGCTTCTGAGATAGGTTATGGGGGAAGGGTTAATCGTTCTGCTGTACAGGGTATTTTGGCTAGAGTTTGTTTATACATGGCAGGCAATCCAATAAATGACTTTACTAAATATGAGGTTGCCAGGGCTTGGGCAGATAGTGTAATTACTTCAAAGGAACATACGCTTAACCCCGATTATACGAATGTATTTAAAAATTATGCTGCAGATATTTACGATATTAAAGAAAGTATATTGGAAGTAGAGTTTTACGGAAATTCTCAGGGAGTATATAAGAAAGGTGGAACGGTGGGAAATGCCAATGGAATAAGATATACTGCAAATCCTGCAGATCCTCGTTACGGACGCTCAGATGGTTTTTTGAATATTACTCCAACTCTTTGGAAACTCTATCCAGATGCTGGTAGCTTAACTTCTTCTGATTTAAGGAGAGATTGGTCTATAGCACCTTTTTCTTTATCGGGTAACCCTGCTGTAGAAAAAGCCTGGACAGCTTCACAAGTTATTGATAGATACCCTGGAAAGTTTCGTCGTTTTTATGAAACGGTGTCACCAAAAACTAGTAGTACTCCTCAAAATTTCCCTTTATTAAGGTATTCCGATGTCCTTTTAATGTATGCTGAAGCAGATAATTACATAAATCAGGGACCTACACCTGAAGCATTGGAAAGTATAAATCAAGTGAGAAGAAGAGCGTATGGATTACCTGTAAAACTTGGTTCAAGTGGAATGCCAAGTCCGGTAGATCTAGATATGAGTATCTCTTATAGTGATTTTCTTAAAGAAATAAAAGATGAAAGGTCTAGGGAGCTCAGTTTTGAATGTTTACGCAAAAGAGATCTAGTAAGATGGGGAGATTTTTTGAACAATATGAAAGAGGTATACAATCAAGTAATCAATATAAATCCTAACTCAAGAGCTATACCAGTTTATAAAAATGTGACTAAACGTGATGAATTATGGCCTATACCGGCTTATGAGATGGGAGTGAATTCGGAGTTAGTACAAAATGTGGGATGGTAATCAAAAATGAAAAATTATGAAATGGATTAGAATATTAATAATACCAGTTTTTATTTCTTCATGTAGTAAAGTCGACTTTAAAACGGCAGAATTAGAAGTGTACGTTGAAAATATCGAATACAAAGTAGGTGATCCTATATTTTTTGATATTAAAAGTAATGCGGATAATATCGTTTTTTATCCAGGAGTAGCATATGGCGATACTTTAAGTGAATATAAGTATAAAGATGGCAGGCAGATACCCGTAGAGGATTTGAAAATGTCTTTTAATACCAAGTTGGGTACTGCTGGTACTCAGGTTAACCAGTTACAGGTATTGGTTTCTAATGATTTTAATGGAGTGTATTCTGCTCAAAATGTTGAAAACGCAAATTGGGTAGATATTAGCTCAAAATTCAACTTAGCAACATCAACATCAGTAATTAATAGTGGAGAATATAGTTTAAATCAGTATACAGAACCAGGGAAGCCATTATATATATGCTTTAAATATATTGTAAGACCCAAAATAGCATATAAAACCTCTAGAGATGTAACCATTAGTGAGTTTCTTATAACCAATGAGGGCAGTTTGGGTAAGCATGATGTAACTACTTTTATCCGATCTGGTTTTGCTGCTGAAACTGCTGTATTAAAAGGGAATTTTACTCCTGCTGAAGGACGAAGTGTTTTCTCAAACACATCAATCCAGTTAAGAGGTAATAATGCTGCGGGTACAACAGAAGAATATACCGAAACCTGGGTTATTTCTAAACCTATAAACACAGATTTTCTGGTATTAGGTCCTGATAAATCTATTCCCTTAAAAGGCTATAAAGATTTACGGCAAGAAGCCCTTTATTATACCTACTACAGACCAGGGAGTTATACTGTGACTTTTGTCGCTTTTAACCTGAATGAAGGCAGTGAAAACTCTGTCACCAAACAATTAAATATAACTGTGAAACCTTAAATTTTATATTATGAAAAAGTTAATACTTACAGCTATGATTACCGCAAGTACTATTATGTTGTATGCGCAAAGCTCATGGGAGCTGGAAAATGAGACCGTAAATTACAATATGATGGGTACTGCACAGGGAACTCTGACCCGTACTGGGGCAAATCTAAATTTAATTTCTACTACTACTGATCCGGCTTATTTACCTTGTCCTACAGATGGGATAGTACATGTGTTAACTAGTTCTGCTTATTCTGGCCCCGGCTTTAATCCTCCTTTTCCTGGAAATATATTTACTTTAAATCAAGAGAATGGGACTTTAACTTTTAACGCTACTAATTCATATACTGTATCGAATAGGTTTTCCATGTACGATCTTCAAAATGCTTCTCCGCTGACAAAGCTGTCTTTTAGTCTTTCATTTAATGAAAATACTTCACCCAATTCAATCTGGCAATTTGTAATTGGACGTAAACATGCGGATCCTGATGATGGGATATTTACAAAGACAGCTATTGTTGGCAACGGGGCACTTACTGATGTTTTTAGTGGCTTCAGATGGGTAATAACCAACGATAATGAGGGACGGAAGATTCAATTCCAATACAGAAGAAAAAATTCGCCTACAGCGACAGGTACAAACACAGATATATCTTCAACCTTATTTGAAGCAGGTACAACATATGATGTACAGATAATCTGTAACAATACAAACCAACCTCAGCAGTTTATGCTTGCTGGTAATCAAACAACAATCAATTCAATGCGGACAATGGTTATTGTTGATAACGCTATTGTCGCTATTGCAAATGCAACAGATGGAGCAAGTAATAATCAGGTCCATTCAAACATTATGCCGGTTAATACAACAATTAATAGCTTTGCTTTTTCAGGAAATAGACCTCAAACTGAATCAACTACAGATTCAGAGATTACCCTAAGCAATATCAGCTGGAACTATGTTAAGCCTTCTGTATTACCTGTTAGTTTTATCTCTTTTACAGGTAAGAGTATTAACGAAGGCATTCAATTAAACTGGCAGACAGGCAGTGAGGAAAAAAACTCTCGTTTTGAAATTTATAGATCGGCTGATGGTCAAGCATTTTCTAAAATAGGTTCTCTGTCCGGTAACCTAAATTCTAATCAAATTAATAGTTATTCATTTATAGACGATTCTCCTTTTCTGGGAGATAATTATTATCAGCTTAGACAAATTGACGTAGATGGGAAATCCAGTACATATGATAAAATTATTTTTATAGCAAACGGTTTTGGAAAAGAGGAGTTTAATGCTTTTGTTTCTCAGGATAAGCAGGTTAATATTAAAGTTTTTTTGGCTAAAAGCGAAAGAGTTTTAGTACGACTTACAGATATTACTGGCAGAGTAATTTATCAGTCGGGAACAACTTTAAGGCAAAATGAAAATCACATTCAGCTACCAATAATTCCTCTAGCTTCCGGTATTTACGTTGTTAGTATGGTTAACGAAGATAATAAGGTAAGAACAGCGAAGATAATATTATAGACAATACTTAAATTACAGTTTAAAATGTACGATAAAAAGTTTTTTTTCAAAACCTTTATTTTATTGATAATCTGCTTTTTTATAAAAGAGGTTGTTTATGCCCAAAGTAAAGACAAGGTGCTAATTCTGGGAGATAGTGGTAAACTCTCTGGCCTTGTAAATAAACTGAAGTCAGATTTTGATGTTGCTTTTGTTAATGCAGCAACAGATATAGAGGCTAATAACTTTAAATTGCTTATTCTGGCTTCAGAAAATACAGTTGATGAAGCTTATAGATTTCCTGTACATCAGTTTTTACAGAAAGGTGGAAATGTTATATTTATAGGGAAAGAAACCTTTAATTACGACCCCGATTTTTATAATGGTAGTTTACTAACTGATCTAAAAAAAGATTTTGAAGTTGTATGGCCTAAAAGGGACTTTACAATAGCATCTGTAGATAAACCCGAAATAAAAACTTATGAATGTGCAACTTGTAAGACAATAAGTTTTGAAACCAAAAACAGGGGGATGAGAGATGTTTTGTTAGGGTTGAAAATTAAAAACAAGACATCTAAACTAAAAAATACCTTAAATTTTAGAGCCAAAGGAAGTCATTTTATGGACTTATTAGCTTTGGAAATAAAAGATACAAAAGGGAAAAAATGGTATTCTTTTCTACCTGTAACTCCTGAATGGGAAACATATTCTGTATCGCTGGCAAATTTCATTCCTGAAAACTGGAATAACACCAATCAGGCTTATCCTTTGCTAAATCCTACTACGGCCGACTCTTTATATATAGGCCTCAATTCCTCCACTGTATGGAAAGAAAAAGCTATGGGTTTTACTTTAGGGGATATTAAAATAGGGGAAAACAAGAAAAATATTTATCAGCCATCTTCTTTATTACAAACATTAAGGTATCCTTTTCAGGCAATAGGAATAAAATATCCTGAGTGGATTATCGACCCGTTTTTTAATTCTAAAAAACTGCATCAGGTTAACCTTGTAACAAAAGGAAACTTTATCTCCCCGGTGTCTATTCCAAGTCCATTTACAGAAGTTTATGCATTGCCAGAGTTTTTTTATGAACATCCGGTTTCAACATCTGGTACCGATACTAAAAAAGCTTATGACAATAAAGAAAATAGAGTTTCCAGAAGAGAGCAACTATTGGTAGATAAGACTTCGGGAATGGTAGTGGCAGAGTTTATACAGTTTGCCAATGGCCCGTATAAGTTGGCATCTATCAGTTCTTTAGGTGTGAATATTTCCGATATTCAGGTTAAAGCGGGAATAAGTGATTTAATCGTAAATCTGAGTAAAGAAGTTGTAGGCAAGCCTCGTATTATCAATGTAGCGGTAAATACAACGGAGAAAAAAGATAATAATTCGATTTATCCGTTATTTAAAGTAAATATCCAAAATGTAAAGAACCAAATTGTTAAGGGGAAAATAGAATTATTTATAAACAATCAAGTAACCAATGCTTTGGATGTTGCGCTGGTCCCAAATGTAAATAAACAGTATAGCCTGGAACTAAAATCGTTACCGACGGATTTTTCTTTAAAAACCTTTGTCTGGAAAGTAAGATTTACAACAACCAATAGTGTAGATGAATTAACAGATACTGTTGATGTTGAAAAGGCTATGCTGGCATCGTTTAAATTTCTGACAGATGCTCAGAAATTTTACCCGGATGGCAGGTTCTCTAATCATTATTTCGGAGATGCCTATGGAGTAAGGGCTATGTTTGCTTATCTGGACTACCTTAAACAAAATCCGCAGACAAAATCCAAGTATTCCGATATGTGGACGAATTTTACTGAAAGTGATATAAAAAATAGTGCAGAAAGCTTCTATGATATGTTAGTTAATAGACAAACATCATTTGGAGCCTATCCTATGGGATATTCTGAACACGCTGGTGGGTATAATGTAGCTGATGGCGGTCAAATGGCTTTATCTATGATGCAATCTTCCGGCTATATTTCTGATGTTAATAGAAAAAACAATTATATCAATTCTGTAGTGAAATTTGGTAATTGGGCAGAGGAATATTATATAACTCCTGAATTATCAGCTCAGCTTAAAATATCTCATCCAGAAGAATATAAAAAAGGGCAAACACTAGCCGGGCTTTATGGATTAGGATTAGCAGGGAAAAGAAAACAACAAACTGGTCCATCCTGGGTATTGGCAGATATTATTGCCGCTCAGATATTACTGTCAAAACAGGCAAATACAATAGCCGCTAAAAACACGTTTAAAGTTATTGCCGAAAGAAATTCCCGTTTTTATGTAGAAAGTAATTATGATGCTGTAGGATATTATCAGGCAGAAGCTTTATTCTGGATATACTTAACTACTAAAGAGCAGGACTTAAAAAAAATGATAGCAAATAATTTAAAAGAAACATTTGTACAGCCCCTTTTAAAAGGGGTAGAAAACGATATGTTTTTATTAGGAGGCAGAGCTACATTAAAGGCGCTGCCATTAATGTATTATCAAAGATATATTGAGGATAATGAAGATATAAGAGCTGTATTGTTTAAATATGTTTGGAATTTTGCAGCAGAACACGGTTCAAACTCAATTTTTAATTCTGCAAAATGTTTTCCAAAAGCAGTCCATGGAGAATCTTTAACAGCATCTAAATATGCTGCTTTAAGTAGCTTGTGGGCAATGGAACTTATAAATCCCGGAAGTAGCTTAATCTCATTTTAATCAAATTAAATAGACTATAAAAGAATTATTATGAACAGTTTAATTAAAAAAAATATTTTACTTGTATTCCTGTTGGTTACAATAATTGCGAGTGTAAAAGCACAATTTAAAAAAGGTGACGATGTATTGATTTCTTTTCAGAATAGCGTTTATTATGGTTCCCAAACCAATGATCTGTCAGTTTTACTTTCAACAGATTTTAATGGTAAATCTGATTTTGCATCCTTGAAATCTGCAAAATGGGAAGATCTTACCTCATTGTTTGAGTATACCGATTCGAAAGAAATTAAACATTCTGGAGAAAAGAGTCTTTCTAAATATCTGCAGGAAGGCAAACCCTTATTTATTGCTTTTAAATATACTGGAAAAGAGTCCGCTAAACCATCTCAAAGAATGTGGATTATAAAATCTTTTATGGTAAAAAAAGGAGGGAAAAAATTACAGACATCTGATGTAATGTTTATAAATAATCCTGAGAATGATGAAAATGTGGGATGGGAGCTATGGGGGCAAGGGAGCACCTTTAGGTTTAGGTCCAATATGACAAAGAAAGCTTCTGAAAGCTGGGCTGTTTTAGAAATCAAACCTTAAAATGTTTAAAATAATGATTTTATATAAAAGAGATCCTTTTCTGATCTTAAGACAAGTTTCTAAAAGTTGCCTTACGTTACAGTTAATGCTGTTGTTAATGGGGCAGGCAGTTTTAGCCCAGTTTACGGAGAAGGATAAAATATCTCTGTCTTTTGAAAACTGTGTGTATTATGGCTCTCAGAAAAATGACTTATCTGTACATTTATCAACAGATTATAGTGGAAAAACTGATTTTTTATCCGTCAAGTCTGCAAAATGGGAAGATATTACTTCGCTGTTTGAATATAGCGATTCTAAAGAGTATAAATCTTCTGGGACAAAAGATATTTCAAAGTATATTCAGAAAGGGAAACCTTTGTTTATTGCCTTTAAATACA
The DNA here is from genome assembly GCF_042678145.1 of Pseudopedobacter beijingensis. Classification (NCBI taxonomy): domain Bacteria; kingdom Pseudomonadati; phylum Bacteroidota; class Sphingobacteriia; order Sphingobacteriales; family Sphingobacteriaceae; genus Pseudopedobacter; species Pseudopedobacter beijingensis. The sequence continues at coordinate 151,688 of NZ_JBHUDG010000001.1, forward strand.
CGGGTAAACCTTCTGCAAATTCGTCTCAAAGAATGTGGATTATAAGAAACCTGTTGACTAAACGCTCAGGAACGAATCTGGAAACATCAGATTTGATATTTGTAAACAATCCTGATAATGACCAGAATGTAAGTTGGGAAATGTTTGGAAAAGCATTCAGGTATCGTAGCCAGTTAACTAAAAAAGCTGCGGAAAGTTGGGCAATAATAGAAGTTTTTCCAGATAAAAAAACGGCAGAAGCTAAGAAAGCAAATAATTCTGGAGATACAGTAAGTGCGGTAACAGAAAAGACAGTATCTAACCTAGTTTCTCAAGAAGAAATCAGGATTGCAATGGAAAGTTTGTATCTGGGAAAAGGACCAGATTTCACAAAATATGCCCATCCAAAAATAGAGATTACCAAGAAGTTTAAGGAAACTGGACATGAGCGATGGCATATAAAATATTTGGTAGATGAAAATGAATATGCTTATGCCTATATTCTAATTCCTGCAGGCATTACTAAAGGGCAAAAATTACCTGCAGTATTGGCTCCGCACCCAACTGCTAACACGGGAAAAGATAGAGTAGTAGGAATATATCCTGAACCACCTAAAAACGAGAAAGACCAGGTAGAAAGAGAGAACAGAAGATATGCCACCGATTTAGTAGAAAGAGGCTTTGTCGTTTTTGCTCCAGACAGAGCAGCATATGGTGAAAGAAGGTTAGAAAATGGTACTTATAAAACAGAAATGCCCGCTTTTCAAAAATATTTAAGCGCAAAACACCCTGGTTTTTCCTTAGTGGGTAAGAATGTGTATGATTTGAGAATAGCGTTAAATGTTTTAATAGGTCTAGATTTCGTTGATGCTGAAAATATAGGCGTGATTGGACACTCTTTAGGTGCATGGGATGCGATTATGCTTGTTGCATTTGAACCACGTATTAAAGCTGCCGTGGTAAATTCGGGCGGTATGGTTGCTTTTGATTCTAAGTTGTGGGATCCCAATTCCGAAGATTTAAAGGAATATTTGAAAAATCCTAAAAAGAGCGACCTGGGGAAAAATACCAATCTTTTTATCATGATGGCAGCTCCAAGAGCAATATTGTATCAGTATTCTTTATTTGATTCATTTAATAAAGGTAATCCTAATATTTTGGAGGCCCATAGACACATTACTGAGTATTATCAATCAATACTCAAAAAGAAGCGAGTCGATTTTAACTTTTATATGCATAACGCAGGACATGATTTTACAAGAGAATCAAGAATGCTTTCATATGCGTGGTTAGAGGCCAGACTTAAAAAGAGGAGTGATATAATCAATTAGCAGGTTTTTATCTAGATATGATTCTCTCAGCCATAAGAGAATGGGCGTACATACCTGTTTTTACTATTAAATCCCAGATATGATGATTAGAAATTTACTTTTGATTTTTGTATTATTTATAAATGTTCGTGTTTTCTCTCAGGTTACACGGTTTGTAGGCCCAGAAAGTGTCGGTTCCGGAGATGGAATGACAGCAGCAAATGCAGCAGATTTTTTAAATACTAATTTTTGGACAGACATTCAGCTATTACTGCAAACGCAACCTGTAACGGTAAAATTTATCGCCGGTATTTATTCCAGGGCATATACCGAAAAACGTCTGTATTTAAACCAAAAAGGACATGCTAAAAATCAGTTGGTATTAGAAGGAGATTTAAATAATACAATTTTCACAGCGCCTACTGGTTACCAGGAATCTGCCATTATGATATGGATTTATAATTCCAGAAATATTATAATAAAGAATTTTAGTTTTACTGGGAATGGTAAAGTTAATTATGTGTTGAGAATGACTTCTGGTCAAGGAGGTGTAACCAAGGATATCTTAGTAGAAAATTGCCATTGGTATGATATGAAAGGAGTTGAATATGGAGCCACTGGTGTAGGACAGCCTACAACCTCTTACGTTACCTATAAAAATTGTAGTTTTAAAAGAATAGGTTCTGGTAGTGGAGCACATATGATATATAATGCTTATGGTTCACACCATATAAGTATTATTGATTCTCATTTTGAAGATTGTACAGGAGATTATGTGAGGTTTAGGGATAATTTGGATTATGGAACTGTTAGCGGTTCAACTTTTATAAGAACTTCGGGATACTCTAATCGTCCTTTTATCTCCGTACCTTTATTTAATGATATTGATCCTGGAGATGAAGTTTTTGCTACAAACTATTCTTTTACCAATAATGTTTTTACCAATGCAACGGAAGCTATAAAATTTTATAGTAGTGGTTATGATCCTATAGGAAGAAATCATTTATTAACAGCTTCAGAGGGGGGGATCTTAAGTGGAGGTACTGCTCAGCAAAAGAAAAATTTATTACTAAATAATTTTAATATTAATACCGATTTAATAAGGCTAGATGATAACACTTTCAATATCATAACCAGAGAGGTAACCATGGAAAGTGTAACCAATTATGGATCTCAGTCAAGAGGTTGGACTGGGGCAGTAGATATTTCGGAGTTATTTACTAATACTGCTAATTTGCTGCCGTGGGAAGAAAACTATTATAATCTTCGGGCTGGTGTATGGAATAATGAAAGTAGAACACTTTATTATAATTTGGGTGCAGGTACTGGTGGTGAAGATAAAATATTTACAGGCATACAGCCTGTTAAAGTTGGTGGTAGTTCTATATCAACAGAAAGTATACCGGGTTTTTTGCCCTATATTCCTGAAACAGATGGAGGAGGTTTTGCCAGAGTAGCTTATCCTAGCTCTAATGCAGCTTTTACTTTACAGGATATGAGTTCAGACGAGTCAACTTTGAAAATAAGTTCTTCGGGAAGTGGTTATCCGGCAAAATTTTCGTTATATAATATTCTAAAGACATCCCCTGTATCAAGTTTGTTTTTTACAATATCTTTTAAGGATAGTACCTATACACAAGTTCTATGGACATGTTCAATGGGAAATCATACTGGTATAGATAATCTTTTTTCAGACGGATCTTTTTTGTCCGCAAGTTCTGCAACATCAAATCCAGAGGTATTTAATGCTTTTAGGTGGCGTATAGCCAGGACTAACCCTAATGTTATAGATTTTCAATATAGAAATAAGACTTTAGAATCAGAAAATGCATCCTACACCACTGTTAATATACCCTATTTTTACAGAGGAGGTGAATTTGCCATTGAAGTATATGCCAATAATGATGAAGATCCTAAAAGTTATACGCGTGGAGGAATCATATACGAAATACCGTCTAGGGCCTATCATATATGGAGCAATGGAGAGCGTATTTTAAAAGAAATCGACAATTATGCTTTTCCTGCAAATCAGCTTGCCGTAGGTTTGCCTATAAACTCTTTTATGATACATGGGACAAATAGCTCGTCTACACCAAATCCGGATGTTATTGTTGGTGATAATTCCGCGGAACTAACGATAGGGAAAATCAGGATGGATTTTGCCAGCATCGTTACGCTGCCGGTAACATTAACTTCTTTTGATGTGAAGCAACAACAGGGGAATGTATTGTTAAATTGGGCAACAAACTCAGAAGTTGATAATGCTTACTTTGAGATCTTGCGCTCTACGGATGGTAAAGGATTTAGTGAGATAGGTAATGTAAAAGGAACCGGAAATTCGAGGTCGGTCAATAGCTATACCTTTACGGACAAATATCCTCTCGAAGGATTGAATTATTACAGGTTGAGACAGGTAGATTATGATGGAGTAGGTAAATACTCAGAAGTTAAAACCGTCAATATTGGCTTTATTGAATCGGAAACTTTAAAAGTTTTAATCCCAGCAAATATAAAGGAGATACATTTCTCGTATACTTCGCAAGATACTGGAGAGTCTGTGCTACAAGTTCTTGATGTACAAGGCAGGAAATACACGGAGGAAAAAATACAATTGAAAAAAGGCGAGAATTACTTTTTTATTGAATCCAGTTTGCCCTCCGGCGTGTACATAGCGCTGTTAAGGTTAAAAGATCAGGCTATAATTGCAAAATTTATTAAATAAACAAATTAAATTAGATATGAAATCAATTACTTATAAATTTCTACAGTTAAGGAAACAAATTATTCAGATACCTTTTCTGGCATTATTGGTAATGTTATTATTACTTACAGGATGTCTTTCAAAAAAGAATTCTCAAACAAATAAATCAGGTTATGATTTATATTTACTGGTAGGACAGTCAAATATGGTAGGTGTTGGAAAGATAGAGGCTGAAGATACATCAGAACATCCAAGAGTATTCGTTTTAGATGAAACAGATGAATTCGTGTTAGCTAAAGATCCTTTACCTTTTAAAAGAAAGACTAAGGGAGTAGGGCCAGGGTTAACATTTGGGAAAATAATGGCTGAGGCGAATCCTAAAGTTAAAATAGGTCTTATACCAGGGGCTGTAGGAGGTACAAAAATATCTTATTGGACACCGGATAATCCAAGAGGCCTATATCAGGAAGCAATACGTAAGGCAAAAGTAGCTATGCAAAAGGGAGAATTAAAAGGAATTATATGGCAACAGGGGGAATCTGATTCGAATATGAAAGACGCTCCTTTATATAAAGAACGTTTGCTTAAATTGTTAACTACTTTCCGCAAAGATTTGGGTGATGATAAGCTTCCTATTGTTATAGGTGGTGTAGGTGATTTTTTAAAATCATCTCAATATAAAGTGGTTAATAAAGCTATGCAAGAGGTGGCTGATGAAATAGGGAATGCCCGGTTTTCTGAAGCTAGTACCCTCGGAGATATTGGAGATAAATTACATTTTAATTCAGCAGCCCAAAGAGAAAACGGAAAGAATATGGCAACAGCTATGCTGAAAATAAAAAAATAATAACTAAAGTATTTTGACTTTTTAAAGATAACAATTAAGACATACTGAAATTATATCTTAAAAAGATCCAATAAAACTTCAAGTCTATTTAATAGAACTATATTGTATAATTTCAATTATACAATATAGTTCTACCTCATATTTGCTTTTTAGAGAAGAATAATAGCATACCCTTTGCATTTCTGATATTTATATCAATATATTTGTTAGGTAAACCTGGCAAATGATATCGTATATCAAATATACTGACGAAGAACTTACTGATCTGTTGCGTACAGGAGATGAATTGGCTTACCAAGAGCTATACAACCGCTATTGGGATGTTTTGTTGGATACCGCTTTTAAAAGAATAAGTTCTATAGAACTTGCCGAGGAAATTGTCCAGGATATTTTTGTAAATCTGTTTATCAGGAGGGAGAGTCTAACCATTAAATCTTCTTTTGAAGGCTATCTGAAAAATGCACTTAAATATAAAGTGTTTGATGTTTTCCGGTCTCAGACTACTCATGATAAATATATCAATGAAGTTCTTAAAAACGTAAATAATCGTAGTATCACTCCGGAAGAAGCTTTGCAAGTAAAAGAATTGAAAGAAAAAATAGACAGGACGACACAAAAAATGCCCGAAAAATGCAGAGAGGTATTTATCCTGAGTAGAGTAGAGAACTTATCTAATAAGCTTATTGCAGAAAGAATGGGGATTTCTGTTAGTACTGTAGAAAAACATATCAGCAAAGCTATGAATATTATTAAAGCAGATTTTCGGGAATATCATCTTGAAGTTATGCTGTTAATTACAGTTCTTTTAAAAAAATAAAAAAAAATACTTTTTCGAATAGCGGTTTTTCTTTTGTTGTGCGACTTATAGATAATTACACAGGTAATGGAGAAAAACCGATTATTATATCTAATTGAACGTTCACAAAAAGGAACTGCAACCCCGGCCGAAATATTGGAGTTGGAAGATTTTTATGAGCGATTTGAAAATAAACCGGGCTATCTGGTAAAATTAGATGATACACAAAAAAAAGCTTATAAAGAGCTAATTTTTAGTCGTATACAAGCTAAAACACATAAGCAGCCATTAAAGCTTTATAAGAACAGATTATTGAAAGGGCTTCGTATGGCTGCATCTGTATTTATTGTTTGCGGTATTGCCTATTATACCTATCAATTAAATAAAAATATAAGTACCAATGAGAAAACATTAATTGTTAAACAAGATTCATCGGCCAGGAATAAAGCTATTTTAACTTTAGCAAATGGACAAAAGATAGTTCTTACTGATGCGAAAATTGGTGTATTGTCTGATGAGGCGGGGGTAGCTATTAGTAAGACTTCTGAAGGTGAGATAGTTTATACTTATAAAAATAGTGCCGACCAGCAATATGCTGTTAACAAGATAGAGACACCAAGAGGAGAAAAATATCAAATACGATTACCAGACGGTACAAAGGTGTGGTTAAATGCAGCTTCTTCACTTCGTTATCCGTCTGCTTTTACAGGAAAAGAAAGAAAAGTGAAGTTAAGCGGAGAAGCTTACTTCGAAGTGGCGGTGAATAAGACTAAACCCTTTAAGGTAGAAACCACTAACCAAACTATAGAGGTATTAGGTACACATTTTAACATCAATAGCTATTCTGACGAAAGCTGGACGAAAACGACCTTGCTGGAAGGTAGTGTAAAAGTAAGTCGTAACGAAAGATCGGTTACTCTAAAACCGGGACAACAAGCATTTACAGATGCCAATACAGTAGATATTCAGACATCTGTAGTTGATACGGAAGAAATACTGGCCTGGAAAAATGGATACTTTTTATTCGAAAATGCGGACATCAGATATATTATGAAAAACCTTTCAAGATGGTACAATATTGAAGTCCAATACGAAGGAGATATTACAAAACAAAAATTTGGGGGGGCATTTCAGCAATCCGCTTCTTTGGAAGAATTGTTGAAATATCTGGAGTCTTACGGAGACGTACATTTCAAAGTACAGGGAAGGAGGGTGACGGTTATGAAATAAATTTGTGACGTTACCAAAAAACCGGAAGCGTTTGCGGCGCCCCCGGGGAGCGTATCGGCTTGACAGAGCCAATACAAGGTAATAAATCAATACAGTCAGTTCAATAACTAATTCATTTAAAACCTAATTCAAATGTATAAAAAAATTACTGCATTTGCATGCAGTGCCGTACCTTATACTTCATTAAAATTTCTGTTAAAGATGAAGATAATTGTAGCCTTATTGGTTTTGTGTTTCCAACTGCAGGTAAGGGCAAGTGCACAATCTGTTACCCTTAACTTAGAAAATACAAGTTTGAAGGAAGTCTTCAGACAGTTGCGAAAACAAACCGGATATGGCTTTCTATATAAAGAATCAGATTTAATAGGAACAAAACCTGTGAGTGTCTCACTTACCAATAAGGCATTGAAAGAAGCTCTGGATAAATGTTTCGCTAATCAGCCTTTAACCTATAATATCGAAAAGAATTTTGTCATTATAAAAAGAAAGAGTGTCGAAATTAATGCCTCAGTTAAACAGGTCATAAACGTTACAGGTAAAGTTACCGATGAAAAAAATGAACCTTTGGTAGGCGTAAGTATAAGGGTTAAAAATGCGCAATCCAGCACAATATCTGATGTAAATGGTAATTATAAGATAAATGTTCCCGGAAAGGAATCGGTATTGATTTTTACCTATCTGGGGTTTGCAACACAGGAAAGGAAGCTTGGAGAAAACAAAGTAATTAATGTAAAGCTAATTCAGGAAGCATCAAAACTAGATGAAATTGTAGTGGTAGGTTATGGAGAAGTAAAGCGTGGAGATTTAACCGGAGCAGTAGGGGAGGTGAAGATGGAAGATATGCAAAAAGCTCCTGTTGCTACGATTGAACATGCTTTGGCGGGAAGAATAGCTGGTGTTCAGGTAAGTTCTAATGATGGGCAGCCGGGAGAAAGTTTAAATATTGTTATTCGTGGGGGAAATTCTTTGACGCAAAGCAGTTCTCCCTTATATGTAATCGATGGGTTTCCAGTAGAAGAGGCTATTAGTGCCATATTAAATCCCAAAGACATAGAATCGATTACGGTTTTAAAAGATGCTTCTGCAACAGCAATTTATGGTTCCCGGGGTGCAAACGGGGTTATCGTAGTTGAAACAAAAAAAGGAAAAATAGGAACTCCGGTATTAACTTATGATGGATCTTTAGGTTTTCAGACTGTAACAAAAAAAATGGACTTGTTAAGTTCTTATGAATTTGTTAAGTACCAGTTAGAAATTAACGAAGCCATAGCTACATCATCTTATCTTACGGCTCCCGGAAGATCATTAGACGATTATAAATCGATAGATCCTATAGACTGGCAAGGTAAAATGTTCGAGACAGCTCCTTTACATATCCATAATCTTTCATTAAATGGTGGTACCGCTCAAACAAAGTATTCCGTGTCGGGATCTGTATTTGATCAAACCGGAGTAATTGTAAATTCTGGATATAGTCGTTATCAGGGAAGATTGCTGTTAGATCAAAAGATCAATAATCAATTGAAACTTTTTGCTAATGTGAATGCAAGTAAAGAGATGAGTTTTGGACAGCCGGTATCCTCATCCCGATCAACAAGTGGACAGGCCTATTCAACATATCTGATGTACCAGGTTTGGGGATATAGTCCTATAGAAAGAGAAGGAATAAATCTGGAAGAAGATCCAATAGATGATATGGCAACAGATTCACGTTTCAATCCTTATCTGTCTGCAAAAAACGAACTCAACAAAAGAACAACAAGCACCCTTTTTGCTAATGCCAGATTAAACTATACGTTTGCTAAACATTTTGATCTTGCCATTAGAGGAGGAGTTAATAATAGGACCATATTACAAGAATCATTTTATAATGAGCTTACCTCAAGGGGCTATCCCTTTCCGGATAATACCAGAGGAATTAATGGTTCACTATATAATACCTATTTAAATACATGGGTGAACGAGAATTTGTTAACCTATAGAAATCAGATAAACAAAGACAATAATATTAATGTAATTGCAGGAGCCACCTTTCAGTCTAATGAGATGAAACGGAATGGTTACGCTGCGCAACGTGTGCCAAACCCAGAACTGGCAGTAAGTGGATTAGACCAGGGCGAATTGTCTTCACTGGCATCCTCTATTTCGAGGAATACCTTGGTTTCCTTTCTATCCAGAGTAAATTATAATTATAAGTCTAAGTATTTGTTTACGGCATCTTTCAGAGCTGATGCTTCTTCGAAATTTGCTAAAGGAAATAAATGGGGTTATTTCCCGTCTGCAGCCATTGCCTGGAGCATGGGGAAAGAAAATTTTATAAAACAGCTGAATTATGTTTCTGATGCTAAACTCAGAATAAGTTATGGACATACGGGAAATAATCGCGTAAGTGATTTTCCTTATTTGTCTTCTCTGACAATGCCCTACAGCTACTACTATTCTTACAATAATCAAATTCCTTCAAATGGAATTTATCCGAGCACTTATGGTAATGAAGATTTGAAATGGGAAACAACAGAACAAATAGATATAGGTTATGATCTTTCCTTATTTAAAGAAAGAATAAACTTAACTGTAGATCTGTATCGTAAGAACACCCGTGATCTCTTGCTGAATGCTGTAGTTCCCTACAGTACCGGATATGCTAACATATTTAAAAATATCGGAAAAGTAAGAAACGAAGGTATAGAGATAGCGTTAAGCACTGTTAATTATAAAAACCGGAATTTTGAATGGTCTACTGATTTTAACATTGCGTTTAACCGCAATAAAATACTGGCGCTGGCAGAAGGACAGGAAAAATTGATATCTACAGTTTCTTTCCCTGCAACTTATACGCAGGCCCAGCTCTATCTGGCAAAAGTGGGACAACCGGCAGCAACGTTTTTCGGATATCAATGGTTAGGAAATTATCAGATCGAGGATTTTGATATACAGCCGGACGGGAGTTATAAACTGAAAACCAATGTGCCTACTAACGGTGGTACCAATATACAGCCGGGTGATATAAAATATAAGGATTTTAACGGTGATGGAATCGTAAATGATAAAGACCGTGTTTATATAGGCAGAGCTATCCCTATTCATGTGGGCGGCTTTAATAACAACTTTGCTTATAAGAACTTTTCTTTAAATGTATTTTTTCAATGGTCTTATGGAAACGATGTTTTTAATGCCAACAGAGATATGTTTGAAGGGAATCTGTACAGCAGAAGCAACCTGAATCAGTATGCAACTTATGCAAACAGGTGGACACCGGAGAATCCGAACAATGAATACTTCAGATCGGGAGGGCAGGGACCAACAGGAATGTTTTCTTCGAGAGTGATAGAAGACGGTTCTTATTTGCGTCTGAAAACAGTAGCGTTCTCCTACAGACTGTCAGATAATATATGTAAGAGGCTGAAAGTTAAAAGTATAGATGTTTATACTTCTGCTCAGAATCTTTATACATGGACAAATTATTCAGGTATGGACCCTGAAGTATCGGTGCAGAATTCGATTCTGACGCCGGGTTTTGATTATTCAGCCTATCCGAGAGAGAAAGCCATCACTGTCGGACTAAAAGTATCATTATAAAGACTAAGAGTAATAAGGTATTTACTAAAAAGATATTTAATATGAAAATAAGATATTTTATAACTTCTTTGTTTCTGGCTATAGGGATGTTATTAAGTTCTTGTGAGAAATTTTTAGACACTACTCCAGAAGATTTTCTGACTCCCAAGAATTATTACGAAACAGAAACACAGTTACAATATGCCCTCAATGGCGTTTATGCCACTTTAAAAAGTTCAAGTCTATACGGTAATTACATGTTGGGGAGAATGGGGTTAGAAGCAGATGAAGGATTCAGCTCTTTTCCTAATGAACTGGCCACGGTTGGTGGTTATAATGTATCAACCAACGACATTAAAGTAGAGGCTTTCTGGAAAGAACTTTATATAGGTATTAATAAGGCGAACTTGTTATTAGAGAATATTGGTAAGCCAACCATGGACGATACTAAAAGAAAGATCATAGAAGGTCAGGCACTATTTCTAAGAGCATATTTCTACTTTATGCTGGTCAGGAATTTTGGGGATGTTCCATTAGTTTTAAAAACTCCGGTTTCGGCATCAATAGAAAGTATCCATTTACCGAGAACTCCCGCAAAAGAAGTATATGAGCAAATATTGCTGGATATGGAAAAAGCTGCCGATATGGTAGAAGATATTCAAACCATAGGACATGGCGGTAAGATTAGCAAATCTGCAGTTTGGGGAATCATGGCCAGGGTATGTTTGCATATGGCAGGCAGTCCGGTTAATGAAACTTCAAAATATGCCGATGCAAAAAAATGGGCAGAAAAAGTAATCAGCCTGGGGGTGCATCAGCTGAATATATCTTATGAAGATGTATTTATCAATTATATACAGGATAAGTATGATTATAAAGAAAGCATTTGGGAGGTAGAATTCTGGGGTAATAATAGCTCAGGCGCATATACCAGTGGTGGTATGGTTGGAAGAGGTAACGGTATAAGATATGGCTCGGGTTTAGACCCTGCGATAGGTTATGCCGTTGGGTACACGCATCCAAGTATTTATTTGTACAATCTATACGATTCATCAGACAAACTCTACTCTTATGATCAGCGAAGAGACTGGGCAATAGCACCATTTAAATACAATAATGTTAATCCGGCAACAAAAACCTATCATACAACTACAGAAATTAGCCAGAGGAACGTAGGCAAATTCAGAAGAGAGTATGAAATTTTAACACCTAAAGTTGATGGTTATACACCAATTAATTTCCCTCTGTTAAGATATTCTGATGTATTGTTAATGTATGCGGAGGCTGATGTAATGGCTAATCCCGGAGTAGAACCCGGTACACTGGCAAAAGAATATATAAATGAGGTGAGAAGAAGAGGATATGGGAAATACCTGAATGGTGTAGGAAATATTTCAGAAAGTGTAAAAGCAATTCAGATTACAAGTGGGGGAACAGGTTATACAGGCACTCCAACTGTGGCCATAACCGGCGGTGGCGGTTCTGGTGCAACAGCTGTCGCAGTGGTTTCTGGTGGAGCAATTACGGCAATTAATATTACAAATCCCGGAATAAAATTTACATCTGCACCTGTAATTACTATAACAGGAGGCGGGGGGACAGGAGCATCAGCTACGGCTGTGCTGACGACACTCACCGATGCTGATGCTCCGGCAAATGACATGATTGATGACAGGGCTTTTATGGATTTGATTCAGAAAGAACGAGCCAGAGAATTATCATTTGAGTTATTAAGAAAAGGGGATTTGGTAAGATGGGGAATTTTTGTAGATCAGATGAGCTACTGTAAAATTCTGACATTGGCTGCTCCAGCCTATTCCGATAGGAACAACGCGTTAACTTATTACACAAATGCCAGTGCAAGAGATGTAGTATGGCCTATACCTGCCAACGATATGGGAGTTAACCCAAAACTTGAACAAAATACAGGATGGTAGAACATTGCTAAATTAAAAAGAAGATGAAAAAGATTTATTTACTTTCTGTGGCATGTTTGATATTCATGTCCTGTCAGAAAGAACAAACTATAGAGTTGCCCGATTTTGAAGTGCAGACAACATCTGCGGAAGTAAAATTAGGCGAAAAGGTTAATTTTAGCTTTTCGGGCAATCCAGATTTTATCAATTTTTATTCAGGGGAGCGAGGAAATGACTACAATTTTAGAGAGGGCCGGATAGAAGAATCAGAGGTGTTCCTATCGTTTGAATCTCAGATAGTTGATAATAGAACGCCTGCAAGTACGCAAGGCAACCAGATTTCGGTACTGATTTCCAATAACTTTAATGGAAACCAAACTATAGCAGATGTTGAACAAGCGGACTGGACTGATATTACCAGTCAGTTCAGGATGGCGCAGCTGTCTGAAAACAATATGAATATACCTTCAGGAAAGGTGAATATTTCTCCATATCTGGAAGAAGGGAAAGCTACTTATATTGCTTTTAAATATACTACCAAACCAAGATCAACTTATGGAGTAGCACCTAACTTTAACAGAATTAGAAGCTTTTTGTTAGAATCGATAAGTAACGGACAAGCGTCTACTTTGGCAACACATGCTACAGCAGGTATCACCTTCCCAAAAGGTTTAATACGGTCAGCCACCTATCAGGCAGGAAGAGGGACTTTAGAATCGACTTATATTAACTTTTATGGAAACGTTTCGCCAAGTCAGGATGATGTTTTAACTACTGCCTGGGTAACTACCAATGCCTTCAATATAGGCAAAAAGGTTGATTTAGGCATAGATAAAGCCGTGTCGATTAAAACGGTGGCAGACGTCATGGTAAAGACCTATTCACATATTTATAAAAATCCAGGGAAATATCGGGTGGTGTTTGTTGCAAAGAATGCCAATGTATATGACGAGAAAACTGTTCTTAAACAAATTGATATTACAGTATTGCCTTAAGTAGAAAATAAATAAACCATACAACTATGGGGGATATCTTGTTTATGATAGCAATATCCCCGATGTACGTGTTCTCACAACGTAAAAAACACGGCAACGGGGGGATTATTTTGCCTTTAAAAAAGCAAATGGTCAGAAAAAAAATGCTGATATGGTACTTGTTGCTATTCTGCTTGCCAGTAAAAGCGCAGTATAATTTTCCCGGGAAAGTTGTATCATCTGCGTCTGAAGGAGAGAGCCTTGGCTCAGCGTCTATAACCATTTTGCCGGATGATACTTATCTGGTTAGTCATAGTTGGTCGGGAAATGTAGCTAAAACAACGCTATTGCAATCGACAGATAAAGGAGAGACCTGGGAGGAAAGGACGAATCTTACCGGGATAAAAGGAGGCACACTTTTCCTTCATCAAAATATGCTTTATATGATGGGAGTGTCTGCCAATGATGGAAATATAATCATCATGCGATCAGCAGATTCTGGCTACAGCTGGACCATTCCTTCAAATGCTGCTAACGGATTGCTGTTTACCGGAGAATATAATACAAATGCTGTTCCCTTCGCTATATATAACGGCAGAATATGGAGAAGTTATGATGCTGTAAATATGGGGATTACCATCATTTCAGCATCTGTAACTTCAGACTTGTTAAATGCATCCAGTTGGGAAAAAAGCAACGAAATTTCTTTTAATCAATCCTGGGTAAATGCGTACAATCCTCTCTGGTCTAACGGAAACGTTCTGGTGAATAAGGAAAATAACCTGATTGTCTTAGCTGGCGTCAGTACTATACAGGGGCAGAGTGATAGTCTTGAGTTTCAAGGAGGAGCTTTAGGAATTCCAAGACATGAGCTTTCGGCCATAATTAATGTATCAAATAACAACACGGAACTTAATTTTGATCCCTGTACCAGTTTCATACATTTTCCGGGAGCTCACGCTAAGTCTACTATACGTTATGACCAGGTAACAGGGAAATATTGGAGTATCGTCAACAAGATAACAGAGATATATTCAGAAACAAATTTCGATTATTCTCCCATTCATCAGCGTAATGTACTCATGCTGGTCTCTTCTCATGATCTGATTCACTGGACAGAAAAGGCAGTTATTGTAAGTTGGAACAGAGGAGAGCGGTTAACATCGCAGGACAGATTTGCATTTCAGGATGTCGACTGGCAGTTTGATGGTAATGATATAATAGCAGTGAGCCGTACGGCATGGTATAGCAGTACCAGTTACAAAGATGCTAATTACATTACATTTCATAGGATAAAAGATTATGGTAGTAAGGAAATGTATCCCCTGCCAGAAGATCTGGCAATTTCAGAAATAGATGAGAGTATGTTTTCGGAATCAGCGATGCTACTTGGCTGGTCTATGAATGCACCTGACACACAGGGGAATGAAACAGAACTCGGTGCGAAAATAGTTGATACGAATATTCAACCATCTATATTGATAAGAGGAGATGGGCTAAATCCGGATAATTTTACCAGAAGTTTCTTTTCCAGATTTAAGTATATAGGTAGCTCTGTAAATACAAAAGAGTATGCTTTAAATAACAATTCCTATTTCCAGTTTACAGTAAACGCTAAAGAAAATGTAATTGCAGCACTCGATACCTTGAAATTTAAACTACGTAGCGGAAGTAATGGTCCGTATTTCTATCGGTGGTTTTACAGTGTAAATAATGGTTTTACGTTTAAGGAGTTAGGTACAGCAGATGGTAATATTAATTACGCGGCAGCATTGCCTGGTGGAATTGTACAGCAGCCACTGGTTCTTACGGGAGAAAATAAACTAAAATACGTTCCTTACGGAATTCCGGTTATTTTCAGGCTGTATGTATGGGGAGCAACCAACCAGAATACAAGCACTATTAGTATCGGTCGGTCTGATGCAGGGACAACACCTTCTGTTGTACTTTCACTTATAGGGCGTACACAAGTACAAACTACTTTACCTGTCAATAATGTTATTTCTTTTAAGGGAGAGAAAGCTTTATCGGGGGTGAAATTGATCTGGCAGACATCATCTGCAAAAGCAGATACCAGATTTGAAGTCTTCCATTCTATAGATAATGGAAAATATAATCTGATAACTTCAGTAAGCAACGGTATAAGCTCAACCTATCATTATACAGATCAAAATGCAGTTTCAGGTATTAACTATTACAAATTAAGTCAGATAGATATTAGTGGCAGAGCCATAGAGTATGGCCCGGTGATTATACCGTTCAATATTCGTGATGAATTTTTAATGAGTGCATATTCATCTGCAACAAATGAAGGAATATCCCTGGCTATTTATTCACCATTCGTAGAAATCGGCAGGCTTACAATTTCAGATATAACAGGCCGAATACTTTTTAATCAGGCTTTAAAAACCGAGAAGGGATATGCTCAGCTTCAGCTGACGGGGAACTTTAGCAAAGGAAAGCTATATGTAGTATCCTTCAGATCAAACAAGATTTTTAATTCAATAAAATTTATTAACCAATAACGCGAATAAAAATGAGAAAGAGAAATGAATTAAGTTTATTATTAGCAATTGTATTGACATTTGCCGTAAATGTAAGCAACGCCCAAATTTTAGGATGGAACTTTTCAAATCCCGACACAAAAGGGAATGAAGAATCTGTTTCGGCAAAAATTAAAGATCCTAATCTTAAAAGTGCTGAACTTATTAGAGGCGGAGCTCTCATTAATCCTAATTCTTTTACCAGAAGTTTCGTGTCTAAGCTTTCGTTGGTAGGCACTTCAGATAATACCAAAGAAAAAGCATTTTCTAAAGGAGCATATTATCAGTTTACCATACAACCTAATAAAGGTTATGCCGTGTCATTATCTGCTTTAAATGCCAAATTAAGACCTGGTGCTGGTGGACCTTATTATTACAGATGGGCGTACAGCTTAGATGGAAAGAAATTTAAAGAGTTGGGAGATAAAGATATGAGTATCAGTTACGACTATGGAAAGCCAAATGGTTTATTGCAACCGACTTTAGCTTTATCTGATGTGCCTGATTTACAAAAAATAGGAGACAAAAAAGGAGTTGTGTTCCGTTTGTACATATGGGGAGGTACGAACCCGAATACAGCTACATTTTCTATAGGACGGTCTGAAGCAGGAGATAGCAAAGATTATGTTTTATCACTTGATGGAGAAGTGAAATCAGTAAAATAATTATAAACCAAAATAGAACAACATGAGAAAAGTTTATTTTTTTAAAAAGAGAGTATTTGCATTTGTACTGTTAATGTTTGCAGGCAATCTGAATGCTCAGGAACTGTTGGGCTGGTATTTTAATGCGGCTGATGGTAATACAGCTACAACCGGGCAGGAATCTTCTATAGCAGCTCGTATTGTGGACCCGAATATAGTGGCATCAACATTAATCAGAGGAGAAGGATTGAACATCAATGCAACTTCATATTCCAGAAGTTTTATGAGTTTGTTCCCTCAAAATGCCGCTACAACCAGAACAGCATCCATTACAGCAAATACTTATGTGCAGTTTACACTTCAACCTAAAACAGGATATAAGGCCTCTTTAACCACATTGACAAGCAAACTTCGGACAGGATCAACATCTATAAGTTTTGGTTACCAATGGGCATACAGTACAGATGGTTTTGTAACTGCTCCAAAATGGTTGGGAGCAAATTTAATAGTGAAAGAAACCATCGAGTCCGGTAATCTGGGAGTGTTTGTCCCAGATGTAGATCTTTCTACTGTGGCTGATTTGCAGAATATTTCGCCAGATAAAATCATAACATTTAGGTTATATATATGGGGAACTCAAACAGCAGACAGAACCTTTACAATAGGGCAATCTGCCAATATCACTACTCCTGATGTTGTATTATCCGTTTCAGGAGCAACAACAACATTACCTGTTACTATGCTTTCATTTACCGGAGACCATACTCTTCAGGGAAACCAGATAAATTGGGAAACTGCATCAGAAAAGAATAGTGATTATTTTGAAATATTCAGATCTGCAGAAAATAATGCTTTTGTTTCTATAGGGACAAAAAAGGCGCAAGGCAATGCCAGTACAAGGTCTGTATATACTTTTACAGACAGAAATGCACCAGAAAGAACAATCTATTACAAGCTGAAACAGGTTGATATTGATGGCAATTCTGTAGAATATGGCCCTATCGCTATAAACTCAGCTATCCAATCGGGAAAAGATATAACAGTATCTTTTAATGAAGCTACCAACGAGTTGCTTATATCTGTAGCTAACGAAAACCAGAAAGATAATGGTGTATTAATGGTTTCCGATATATATGGCAGAAAGCTGCAAAACCAAAGGATAACATCAGATAATGGTCAATATCAGGCTAAGCTAACATGTAATCTGGATGAGGGGAAAATTTACCTTATCGCTTTAAAAACCGGGAAACATCATTCCTTAATAAAGTTTGCGAGATAGTATTAACAATTAATAATTACTTCTGGTGATTAGGAAAGCAGTCTTCTTATGTATAAGCTTTAATAAACAGAAGAGAAAAATGACAAAATGTGATCAATATAAGAGGATGATTTTTTTAAGGATGATCATTGTATTCCTCCTGTTGTTAACGGATGATATGCTTAATGCGCAGGAAGCAAATCGGTATACCAACTTCAGCAAAGAAGAAGTATTTGATTTTATTTCTGAAAATGAAAGCGTAAAAGTTTATTTACTGACTAATAACGAAGGATTAAAGGAATATTATACGGCTAATCTTACTGGAAATGTTTGTTTAGACGGGTTGTGTAAACCAATTAATATCGATCTCTATTGGGATTTGTTGGGAAACTTTAAAGATTACACAACTACTAAAAGAAACACCTTAACAAAATTCGATCACATTGAATTTACACCAGAAGACCATATCAAATTAAAGGAAATACTGGCAGATACCGGATCCCTGTTAAAAGATTATGGCATGGAAGATTTGGTAGACACTACTGTAAAAGTAGTTTCGCTGATAAAGGTTGATGCGGTCACCAGCGCAACCAATAAAACTTTTGAAGGAGCCATTGTCCCGGGAGCAGTTTACACTGTCTATAAGCTATGGCATTTTGTGAATAGCGATATCAGACAGAAAGTTTTAGCGTATTCGCAAAAAAATCTATTTACAGATGCCGAGGTAAAAAGACTATTGCTTTCCGGAAACAGAGATTATCAATACTTTCTGATTGAAAATATACCAGATTCCAAGGTTGAAATATTTAAAGAACAATTGATTCAATTGTTAGATGACAAAGATGATTTTGTTCCATTGTACGCACTGTCTAAACTACCGGATGGTGTATGGACCGATGGAGAGCTGCAAGCAAAAGTATTTAAACAAATGCCAGATTTTAAAAATCCGGTAAGGATTTATATTCTCGAGAAATTATCACATTCAGCTATATCGGTAAAGAATCTGAGGCTATTGATTGGTGCTATACCGTCTTTATCCGGAAAGCAGTTGGATTTGGCATTCGATATATTGAAAACAAACAAAACGGTTTTGAAAAAACAGTTGCAGAAAGAGCTTAAATCGCTTCTTTCTGGTAAGCAGGAGCGCATAGAGGAATATACACAAGATTTATTAAAACAACTATAAAGAAAGTCAAAACGAGTAATATGAAAGATAACAGGCGTAATTTTTTGAAGACGATTGGTCTAGGGTCAGGAGTGTTCTTTATTAATCCGGCAATGGCTTATAACGGAGATATAGAGCAAAAAAAGCTGGTTGACGTTATAGACAACGAAGCAACTTATGTTAAGCGTAAAATAGAGACAGACGTTATTGTTGCAGGTGGAGGAATGTCTGGAGTTTGTGCAGCCATAGCTGCGGCTCGGAACGGAGCAAAAGTGATACTCATACATAACAGGTCCAGATTAGGAGGAAATGCGAGTAGCGAAGTCCGGATGCATATTTCGGGAGCGAGTGTGCTGCGTCAGGTATGGAGAGAAACAGGATTACTGGAAGAGCTAATGTTGGAAGAAGCAGTAGTTAACCAACAAAAATCTTATGAAATTTTTGATTATGTGCTGTATGACAAAGTAGTTACAGAACCAAATATCACTCTTTTGTTTGACGCAAGCGTGTACGATGCAGAAGTAAAGGGACGAAAAATAACAAATGTAAAAGCTTACTGCTCGCAAACAGAAGAGTTGTATGATGTTAATGCTAAATATTTTATTGATTGTACAGGAGATGGGACCCTGGCTGCATTGGCTGGAGCTGAGTTCATGACCGGGAGAGAGGCAAAATCAAAATGGGGCGAGTCATTAGGACATGAAAAACCTGATGATATCACGATGGGAAACAGCTTGTTATTTATGGCTGAGCAACACGATAAACCAATGCCATTTAAAGCGCCATCATGGGCAAGAAAGTATACTTTAAAAGATTTTCAGCACCGAAAAATTGTGTCATACGAATATGGTTACTGGTGGTTAGAATTAGGAGGTGTAGAAGATATTATTAAAGACGGACAAAAAATAAGACACGATTTAATGGCTGTGCTATTTGGAGTTTGGGATTATATTAAAAACTCGGGTAATCATCCCGATTCAGAAAACTGGGCCCTGTCCTGGTTTGGAGCTATTCCGGGGAAACGTGAAAGCAGGAGAATAACGGGAGATTATATCATGACTCAAAAAGATATTCAGACCCCTGAAAAGCTATATGATGGGGTGGCTTATGGCGGTTGGGCATTAGATGACCATTTACCGCTAGGCATGGACGATACTGCTGCAAAGCCATTTAGAGCAGTACCTTTGAAAGGGCCGTATCCTATACCAATGAGGTCTTTATACAGCAAAAGTTTTGATAATCTATTGATGGCGGGAAGAAATATGAGCGGTTCACATATCGCGCTTTCTTCAACCCGGGTAATGGCCACTTGTGCAGCTATGGGACAGGCAGTAGGTACAGCAGCAAGTTATTGTATCCGTAAAAATATTACCTCGTCCATATTGTGCTCAGATCAAAAAAACATGGCCGGTTTACAACAAATATTGCTTCGTCAGGATCAGCCGATTCTGAATGTAATAAACAGCGATGAAAATGATTTAGCCAGAAAAGCAGTTATAAAAGCATCTTCAGAGACTGCGGAAGGAAAAGCATCTAAAGTAACCGATGGAATTAACCGAGATATTAAAGATGGACAAATACACCAGTGGCAGGCCGAAATAAACGGTTCGGCTCCATGGATTGAGTTAGATTGGAAACAAACCGTTTCGCTGAAACAGATAGAATTTACGTTTGATACGGGGTTACATCGTTTCTTGAGAATATCAGGAGAAAAAGTGGTGTTGAAAGATCAGGTTAGAGGGCCACAGCCAGAAACAGTATCCGATTTTTTGATAGAGGTACTTAATAAAGGGAAATCAGTTTATAAGACCCTGGTAAAGGGTAATTATCAGCGAAAATTTGTTCATCACTTACCAGAGAAAATGACTGCGGATAAGGTACGCATCACTGTGCAAAAAACACATGGCGATAAACTAGCGAGAATATTCGAAATCCGCTGTTATTCCTGAGTAAAAGAATAACAATAAAAAGATGCGCTGGGTTCGGGGAATTTTTGAATCCAGTGCGATAATCCAAATAAAACAAAGATGAAATTAAAACATATAATTGCCGTTTTTTTTGTTGCTGTGCAAATGTTACAAATGTCTTATGCGCAGCAGTCCGTTAATTTACAAGATGGCCTGGTGGGGTATTGGGCTATAAATGAAGGAAGTGGTAACTCAGCTAAAGATAGCACTTCGACGAATGCCGATGGAACTTTGGTAGCTGCTTCATGGGCAGAAGGATATTATGGGCAGGCAGTCAATTTTATATCCGCTTCCAATGGTTATATAGATATGGGGAAGAAGCTTTATAGTAAGCTAAATAATGCCAGTCAGATTACATTGTCCTGTTGGATTAAAAATACAGATCATCCTGATTTACGTTACGATATATTCAATACATTTAACGCTTCAGGCTCTGGATTTTGTGTGTATTTAGCACCAAAAGGAGAATTGAGAATCGGTGGACGAAGCACTGCAACAGAAGTATTTAAATCCAATGGCTTTAACTATACTTTTTCGGGAACCTGGGTACATGTTCTGGCAACTGTTGATTATGCAAACAAAGAGTTTATTCTATATCTGAATGCTACTAAGATACCAGTCAAGGTAGGTGCTTTACCAAATTTTAGCAGCAATAAATATCAGGTGTCAAGCCAGAATGTAAACGATTTTATAGGAGGCTTTAAAGGGCGGAATTATACTTTTAATGGGGGAATT
Organism: Pseudopedobacter beijingensis; assembly: GCF_042678145.1. NCBI lineage: Bacteria > Pseudomonadati > Bacteroidota > Sphingobacteriia > Sphingobacteriales > Sphingobacteriaceae > Pseudopedobacter > Pseudopedobacter beijingensis. The sequence continues at coordinate 173,311 of NZ_JBHUDG010000001.1, forward strand.
GATGACGTAAGGTTATATAACAGAAAACTAAATGAGGATGAAATTTATGCGTTAGCCCGTCCTGATCTGAATCCGAATTTAGTAAGCGCCCAGGATAAAGAACGTGAAAAAGTTAACGGACTGAGTGCGTTAATGCAAAATAATGTCGCTTTATATGCCGATAAAAATCACGCTATAGTTGGAAATAAAAGATATTTTATCGACGGAAATAACGCTGCTATAATGCCATTTATTGAGTGTGGATATTTATACATCCCCGTATCATTTGTAGCGAAAAAATTTAATGCAAATGTCAATTGGGATAAAGAAAATGGCTTAATGACAATTATTGATGGGACCAGAACGGTAGAAATTAAAAACGGGACTGATTTTATCAAAGTAAATAATCAGAAAGTACAGATAAAAGGCGCTGTACTTGTTAAAAATGAGACTTTATTTGTCCCTTCAGAGACGGTTGCAACAGCACTCAATAAACAGATATACCAAGGTTTGTTGGGGAAACTAGCAGTTTACGGAAATAACATCAACGCTTTTAAAGACGAGGCTTCAAAAGAGATAGTAGCCGTTATGCCCGGATATTTTTTACCAGAAAAATATTCGGCCCCGAAAAGAGATGTGAGAGATACCCGACAGGAATTGCTATATCTGGATCCTGCACAAAAGAAATATGTGGCAAATCCGAGTATAGAGAAATTGCCTGATGGTACGTTTATAGCAAGCTGTACAAATAGCGGTACCGGTTTGGTCACTTATATATTTCGCTCGACAGATGGTGCCAAATCATGGAGCTTAGTGACAACACTTTCAGATATCATGTGGGCAACACTCTTTCACCATAATGGCGCTCTTTATCTGATAGGAACAAAGAATAGCTTGGGGGATATTGTTATACGCAAGAGCATGGATAAAGGGACAACGTGGACAACTGCTACCAACAGTCAGACAGGAGTTTTGTTTAAGGGAGGGACTAACCCATACGATAATCCTCCTAATCACCATACAGCACCTACACCTGTATTAAAAGCAAACGGGAGAATTTACAGAGCCTTTGAGGATAATGATCCTCACGAGTTCCCAAAGATGAAAGCGTTTCTAATTTCCGCCCCGGAAAATAGTGATCTGCTGGACGCGTCAAACTGGACGGCTACTGATAAAACTTCCTACGATTATCAAAATTGGAAAGAGCCGTATAACTTTTTGGCTCCAGGTTGGTTAGAAGGCAATGCCGTTCAGGCTCCTGATGGAAAAGTGTGGAATTTCATAAGGTTTAATTCAAGACCATATGCAGATAAAGCAGCAGTATTACGTCTTTCTTCAGATGGTCAGCAATTACTATTTAATTATCCGCAGGATATCATAGATTTTCCCGGAGGAACTACAAAATTCTCTATTAAATATGATACCAAGACACATAAATATTACTCTCTTGTAAACAATAGCGTAGATACCACTTTTGCAGGACATAGATGTGTGCTTTCTCTCGTAGTATCAGATGATTTGATTAACTGGAAGATAGTTGAAACGGTTCTTTATGATGATAACCTGCATATCTGGGAAGACTCTATGTTATTGGTTGGATATCAATATGTAGACTTTGTATTCGATGGAGATAACATTGTGTTTGCGGTAAGGGAGTCGTGGGGTGGAGCTGCTAACTATCATGATGCAAACAGATTTACTACCTATATACTGAAAGATTATGCGAAATATGTTGAATAAGAGATTTTACAAGATAAAACTTGCTTGTCTGTTGTTGATATCGTTCACTGTATGTCAATCGGGTTACAGTCAGGTAAACAAGTATAAAAAGCCTCCCGGTAGTGTAGTTGATTACAGCCCTGCGTCTAGTGGAAAATACATAGGTTCGCCATCAATATGTATCAGAAGCAATGGAGATTATATTGCTTCACATGATTTCTTTGGCCCAAAAGCAGTAGAAAGAAAGCTTGGTGTAACCACTGTTTTTAAATCTGAAAATAAAGGAAAAACATGGAAACAAATCAGCCTGATACAAGGGCAATTCTGGTCTAATCTTTTTGAACATAAAGGAGAGCTGTATTTATTGGGAACAGATCGGGAATACGGAAATTTTATTATCAGAAAGTCCACGGATGGCGGCTATACATGGTCCGAGCCTAAAGATGAGAATACAGGTCTGTTATTGGCAGGTCAATATCATACAGCACCGATGCCGCTACTTATACACAATGGACGTTTATGGCGGGCTATAGAAGAAATTGACCCACGTGAAAAGGCATGGGGTAAGATGTTTATGAGCAGCATGGTCTCTGCAGATATAAATGGCGGTTTGTTGAAAGCATCAAACTGGAAAAAAGCAAGTAGTCTTCCCTATAACCCAACCTATTTAAACGGGCAATTTGCAGCCTGGTTAGAAGGAAACGCAGTATTAGATAAACAAGATAAAGTTGTGAATGTGCTAAGAGTAAGCACAAGTGTTGAAGGTATAGAGAAAGCGGCAATAGTTAAGGTTGCTGATGATGGTTCGACAGTTACATTTGACGAGAGTAAAGATTTTATAGATTTTCCGGGAGGGTCTAAAAAGTTTACCATTCGATATGACAGCACAACAAACTTATACTGGACACTTTCTAATGTTATAGCTCCTGATCTGATGAAAATAAAAGATACCGGAAAGATCAGGAACACCATTGCGCTATGCTCATCAGACGATCTGCGAAGCTGGAAGATACACAGGTATATCCTTCATCACGAAGATATGAATAAGCATGGTTTTCAATACGTAGACTGGCAATTTGAAGGCAGGAAGAATATAATCTTCGTTTCCCGAACGGCTTTTGACGATGCTTACGGAGGCGTACACAGGCAACACGATGCCAATTACCTAACCTTTCACAGGATAAAGAATTTTAGAAAATATAAAGACCATATTAAATAATCAGATTATGAGGATAGTAACCGCAGTATTTGTACTGCTTGTATTTTTAACGAAAAACGGTGTTTGTAATGTTGACACCCTAAATACGATCATACCTAAACCTTTACATTATACAAGCTTAACAGGCAATTTTGAAATTAATCAACAGACCATAATATATGTAGAGCCAGGGAAAGAGGATTTAAAACAGATAGGAGAACAGTTGTCTGACAAAATTTTTACTCTTATAGGCTTGAAACTTCAGGTGATACAAAAGAATGTAAACGCTAAAAACAATTATATCAGTTTAACCACAAAAAATGCGGTAGATTCTTTAGGAAATGAAGGTTACAAATTAATATCGGGACAACAGGGCGTTGTTATTTCTGGTAAAAATGTCCACGGCGTATTTTATGGAATGCAATCTCTTGTGCAGCTGATTGGTAATAGTCGCGTTAAAGCAAAAATCGCTTCAGTAGAAATTTATGATAAACCTCAGTTTGTGTGGCGAGGTCTTATGCTCGATGTAGGACGATATTTCTATTCGGTAGAGTTCATCAAAAAAACGATAGATAACATGGCCAGGTATAAAATGAATACCTTTCATTGGCACCTAACAGAAGATCAAGGTTGGCGGATAGAAATAAAAAAATATCCTGAATTAACAACGAAAGGAGCATGGCGTTCCGAAACACAAATGTATAGAAGTCCCAGAGGCATAGATAAGAATCCCCATGGTGGATTTTATACGCAGGAACAAGTAAAAGAAGTGGTGAAGTATGCACAATCTAAATTTATAACCGTTGTACCCGAAATAGAAATGCCAGGGCATTCATTAGCTGCGCTATCAGTTTTTCCTGAATTGTCATGTACGGGAGGACCTTTCGAAATTCCAGGTCAATGGCGGGTAGAAAAAGATGTTTATTGTGCTGGAAACGAGAAAACATTTAAATTTCTGGAAGATGTTTTAACAGAAGTAGTAGCATTATTTCCCGGCAATATTATCCATATAGGAGGTGATGAATGTCCTAAAGATCGTTGGAAAGCATGTCCTAAGTGTCAGGCCAGGATTAAAAAAGAAGGCTTAAAAGATGAACACGAACTTCAAAGTTATTTTATAAAAAGAATAGAGCAATTTTTGCTTACAAAAAATAAGAATATAATAGGCTGGGATGAAATTCTGGAAGGTGGATTGGCTCCAAATGCGATGGTTATGTCCTGGAGAGGAACAAAAGGCGGGATAGAAGCAGCCAGGCAAAAGCATGACGTCGTAATGAGCCCCAGCGAATTCATGTATCTTGATTTCTATCAGGGAGAACCTCATTTAGAGCCTTATTCTTACAGCAGTAGAATTCTGCCAATACAAAAGGTATATTCCTATGAGCCTATACCTGACGAATTAAACGCTTCTGAAAGAAAGTATATAAAAGGAGTTCAGTCAAACGTATGGACAGAGCATATTCATTCTGAGGATGCGGTACAATATATGATGTATCCAAGAGTAGCGGCAGTTGCCGAAGTGGCGTGGACATCTCCGCGACTAAAAAACTGGGAAGATTTTTCAAGTAGGGTAGAATATGAGTTTGCCAATTATGAAAAATCGGGAACCAATTATGCAAAGAGTATTTACAATGTTTGGTGCGAAGCTAAAATAGACAGCACTTCAGCTACAGCAAAAATTTCTTTAAAAACCTACGGTTATAAAACTGAGATTCGTTATACATTGGACGGAACGGAGCCTACAGTCAGTTCCAAAAAATATATAGAACCTTTTGATATAAAATTACCACAGAATATAAAAGCAGCAACTTTTAAAAATGGTAAAAGGATAAGTAAAGTGAATATGAGAACGTTTGCAATTATAAGTTCAAAGTAGATTCATGTCACTTTAGGTTATAAGATAGAGGTAGAAGAGTATAGTGTTATTAACTCTTCTGCCTTTTTTGCTTATTGATAAATTTTATTTTTCAAGTCATGATCTCATACCTAAGGTAAGCTTAAAATCATCGAGAGTTCCTTCATCATTTCTTTTAGAGGAATAGCTGTGACTTCTTTTGATAAAGGAAAACGTTCGTAACCGGGATAAACGAAATACCGATGAGTAGCTCTTATATCCTCGCAGCCAATGGTAAAACCTTTGCTTATAGAAGGGGCTAGTGACCGTTTGATTTCTATAGCAATTCTTTTCTTGTTTCCGGCGTCGATGATCAGGTCTATTTCTGCACCTGCAGATGTACGATAGAAATAAGGTAAAGCCCAGGATGGTAAATCTGCAATCAGCATTTCAATAATAAAACCCTCCCAGCTTCCGCCAATGATAGGATTACCTGATAATTCTTCCAGATTTTTAATCCTGAGGAGCGCATGTGTTAACCCGCTGTCCCGAATGTAGACTTTTGGTGATTTAACCAATCTTTTGCCCGCATTGGAAGCCCAGGGTTGCAATTTTCTGATCAGGAATAAATCGTTCAATAGATCGAGATAACGGCTAATCGTGGGAACACTGTTTCCTAACCCTTTGGCAAGTGTGCTTAGGTTTAAGATTCCACCCTGTATATGGGCTAACATAGTCCAAAACTGACGTAATGAAGATGCCGGAATACGAATGCCAAACTGGGGTATGTCCCTTTCCAGGTAAGTAGCGATAAAGTTCTGACGCCAGTTGAAGCTGCTATTATCATCTTTTGCGAGATAACTGTCTGGAAAACCTCCCCGTAGCCATAACCTATTATTGTTGTCATTTTCGAGCTCAGTAGGCTTTAAACCAGATAATGTTTTGTAGGCTATTCTTCCTGCAAGACTTTCAGAAGATTGCTTTAACAATTCCAGTGAAGCAGAACCCAGAATAAGAAACTGGCCGCTTTTTTTTCCTTCACGTTTTCTTTTATCAATGATACTCCTCAAAGGAGCAAATAGTTCGGGTACTCGCTGTATTTCGTCCAAAATAATTACACGATTGCTATGTTCGTTGAAATACAATTCGGGCTCTGTTAATTTGGCAAGATCAGAGGGAGATTCCAAATCCAGATAAATAGGTTCAGGAGAGATGGATTCTGCTATTTGTAATGCCAGGGTGGTTTTACCAATCTGACGTGGTCCAAGGATACCCACAGCCGGGAATTGGTCAAATAATTCCTTTATTTCTGCTTCTGCTTCTCTAAATATCATCCTTACAAAATTAAGTATAATATTTAAATTTGCAAGGTTGTTATGTTGTTAACCTTGCAAATTTAAATATAGACTTTAAATTTGCAAGGTTAATGTTCGGGGATTTTATGTGATTTTAGCCTTTTTATGTTTTTTAGAGACATAAAAATATGGAACGTAATCATATATCCTATAGAAGGAAAGCATACAAAAAAACTCCGTCATTTCTTATGAACGGAGTTTTTATCTTTTTAGTTCTTATGTGTCTCTGAATTATTACAAATAAACTTTATTCCTCAAATAATGATCCAGCACCACTAAAGCAGCCATAGCTTCTACAATAGCAACGGCTCTTGGAACCACACAAGGATCATGGCGGCCCTTACCTTTGATTTCATCAATCTGTCCATCTTTATTGATGGTTTGTTGATTGGTCATAATGGTAGCAACTGGTTTGAAAGCCACTCTGAAATTGATATCCATTCCGTTAGAAATACCGCCTTGGATACCGCCTGAAAAATTAGTTCTGGTAATTACCTTTCCATTGGAATCTACATCAAAGATATCATTATGTTCAGAACCTCTCATGGAAGAACCATCGAAACCTGAACCATAATCAAAACCATGTACAGCATTGATGCTTAGCATTGCTTTGCCTAAATCTGCATGTAATTTATCAAACACAGGCTCACCTAATCCAACGGGGCAATTTTTAATAGTACAGGAAACTTTGCCACCTATGGTATCACCAGCTTTTCTTACCGAATCAATTAAAGTAATCATTTCGTTTGCAGTAGCCGGATCGGCACATCTTGTAATATTACTTTCTCTTAAAGCTTCAAATTCTGAAACTGAAGAAATATCAACATGTGGGGCATCTATTGTTCCAACAGAGGAAACGTGAGCCGCTATTTCGATGCCTAGCTGTTTCAATGCCAGTTTAGCAATAGCTCCGGCGGCGACACGTGCTGCGGTTTCTCTTGCAGAAGAGCGGCCACCACCACGATGGTCTCTTATTCCGTATTTTTGTTGGTAAACGTAATCGGCATGTGAAGGCCTGAAAACGTCTTTATTATGATCGTAATCTTTGGATTTCTGATCTTCGTTAGGAATTACAATTGCAATAGGAGTACCTGTCGTTTTTCCTTCAAAAACACCAGACAAAATCTGACAAGTGTCGGATTCTTTTCTTTGCGTAGTGATTTTTGATTGACCAGGTTTACGTTTATCCAATTCGTTTTGGATAAAATCTTCATCAACAGTAACATTTGGCGGACATCCATCAATAATAACCCCAATAGCTTTACCGTGAGACTCTCCAAAAGTCGTAATTCTAAAAACTTCTCCGAATGAATTTCCTGCCATTTTTTAGTATCTAGTAGTTAGTACTTAGTATCTATTTTTAGGAGCATTAAGCTTTCAGCCTTCGGCTTTTAGCTTAATGTGAACCCTATTTTTCTAACGTCATCCCAATAGTGAGGATAAGACTTGTCTACCACTCTTTCTTCCTCAACCTCAACCTCTTTTACAAATAATGCCAGCGGCGCAAAAGCCATGGCCATTCTGTGGTCTTCGTAGGTGTTGATAAAGATTTTATCAGGAAAATGTAAACCACTACAGTCAAGTGTGTAATTTAAATCTTTCTCTATCAGTTTTACTCCAATTTTAGCCAATTGTTCCTGTAAAGCTTTTACGCGATCAGTTTCTTTAATTTTTAAAGTTTCTAAGCCCGTAAAAGTTGCTTCGTGACCTAATACAGCACTGACAACAATAACTGTTTGTGCTAAATCAGGGCAGTTTTTAAGATCGAAAAATTTACTGTCAAGCAGTGTATTTACTTTTTCTAACACTAATCCTGTTTCTGTAAAAGTAGTTTTTACACCAAAATGAGACATGATTTCTACGATAGCATTATCACCTTGTAGACTGTTTTGTCTTAAATAAGGCAATGTAATTGTAGCCGATTCTGCTAAAGCCGCAAAAGCATACCAATAAGAAGCAGCGCTCCAATCTGGTTCTACAACTAATTTGCTTTCTTTTAATTCTTGATGAGGAATAGCAATTTTATTATCAGTCCAGGTATACTGAATGCCACATTGTTCTAAAAAACCTAAGGTCATTTCTACATACGGACGAGAAGTTAACTCTCCCTCAATCTCTAAAGTTAAACCTTGAGGTAAATAAGCGGCTACCAGTAGGAGAGAAGTGATATACTGAGAAGAAATATCACCTTTGATACTTACGGAATTGTTTTTTTGAACAAAAATCGAAGGTATCTGCAGTGGAGGAAAACCTTCATTCTCTACATAAGTAATATCACCACCTATATGCTTTAAAGCGTCAACCAGAATACCTATTGGTCGTTGCTTCATTCTTTCTGTTCCGGTAAGTATGGTGTTAACCCCTTTTACAGTCAGATAAGAAGCCAGAAAGCGCATAGCGGTACCTGCCGGGCCAACATTTGCTTCAGCAATATTTCCAGCAGCGGCGTTTTTAAGAATATTGTCCAGAGTAACTGTATCGGCGGCAGAAGAAAGGTTCTCTATCTGAACCTTTCCATTGCTTAATGCCTGTATAATTAAAGCTCTGTTGCTCTCGCTTTTAGAACCTGTTAACTCTATTGTTTGGTTAATATTCTTATTGCTATTGCTGATGAGAATATTCTTTCCCATTAGTTTACCTCACTTTTTGAAGTGTTCATGATTTCCGTTTGTTTACGGATAGACTCATTATGGATCATTTCTAAGAATTTTTCTACAAAATCCTTGTCTAATTTTAAAGCATTAGCCAAAGTCATTCTTTTTTCAAGAATCTCTTCCCAACGGTTTACCTGTAAGATGGTAACATCGTTATCTCTTTTGTATTCGCCAATCTTTTGTACCAGAGCCATTCTTTCGCCAATTTTCTGAAGAATCAAATCGTCAACTCTGTCGATGGAATTTCTTAGGTTCGCTAATTTATCTGTGAATTCTGAGTTGTCAGAATCGCTGTGTCTTAAAGTTAAGTTATCAATAATCTCAGCTAATTTAGCCGGAGTAACTTGCTGTTTAGCATCAGTCCAGGCTACAGAAGGATCTCTGTGTGCTTCAATCATTAAGCCTTGCATATCTAAATCGATTGCTGTTTGAGCGATATGAGGGATTAATTCTCTGGCACCACAAATGTGAGAAGGATCGTTGAATATAGGCAGTTCAGGAGCCAAAGTTTTCAATTGGATAGCTAAATCCCACATTGGTTCATTTCTGTATGCAGATTTTTCGAAAGAAGAGAAACCTCTATGAATAGCAGCTAATTTAGTAATTCCTGCTCTGTTAATTCTTTCCAAAGCACCAATCCATAAAGAAAGGTCTGGGTTGATAGGGTTTTTAACCAATACAGGAACATCAACACCTTGTAAAGCGTCAGCAATTTCCTGAACAGTAAAAGGATTTACCGTAGAACGAGCACCAATCCACAAGATATCTACGCCAGCAGCTAAAGCTTCTTCCACGTGTTTTGCAGTAGCAACCTCAACAGCTGTAGGTAGGCCTGTTTCTTTTTTTGCTTTATCTAACCAAACTAATCCTTCTACGCCAATACCTTCAAATTCTCCCGGACGGGTTCTTGGTTTCCAGATACCAGCTCTTAAGATGTTAACTTTGCCCGTTTCTTTTACTAAACGAGCAGTTTCTAATAATTGTTCTTCTGTTTCTGCACTACAAGGTCCAGAGATAATGATAGGCTTTCCGCCATTATCGAACCAGCTTTCTAGTGGTTGTATATTTAAGTTCAGTTTCATATCTTATTTTAGTTATTCGTTGTTTGTTACTAGTTGTTAGTAGTGCCTGGGTATCATTAAAAATCAAACATTCAGCACTAAAAATTATTTAAACTTTGTCGTTCTTTCTGTATTCGCCCATAATGTTGAAATTGTTTGTCAGTCTCAACAATTTTCTGATAGCAGAATCGTAGTTGCCATTAATTTTCCATTCCAGATCAATATAGAAAGTAAACTCATTTCGCTTTCCTATTACAGGCATAGATTGAATCTTGCTCATGTTAATTTCGTGTTCAACTAATACATTTAAGATTCTTGATAGGATTCCCATCTCGTCTTTAACCTGGAAGGATACAGAAGCTTTGTTCGGATTTTTAATTTCTTCCTCGTGATCAGCTAAAATCAAGAAACGAGTGTAATTTTTCTTGTTCGTCTCTATTCTTTTTTCTAAAATCTCTAATCCGTACATTTCTGCTGCTAATGAATTAGCAATAGCAGCCGTATCTTTCAGTTGCTCATCTTTAATTCTTTTAGCACAGGCAGCAGTATCACTACTTTCTGTTACTTTCAATTGTGGATAATCATCTAAAAATTCTCCGCATTGGCGAATAGCGATAGGATGCGAGGTTACATTTTTAATGTCTTCAAATTTAACGCCCGGCAACCCCATCAAATGTAATTGTATATGTAAATAAACCTCCCCGATAACGGGGTAGTTGTATTCCTTTAATAAAGAGTAGTTTGGTAATAAACTACCAGCGATACTGTTTTCTATTGCCATAACAATGTAGTCCGCCTCACCAGCTTTCATTTTCTGAAAGGTTTCTTTAAAGGAATTGCATTCAATAGTTTCGATATCCGTTCCGAAAAATTTAAATGCAGCCTCTTCATGAAATGAAGCTTTGATACCTTGTATAGCAACTCTTTTTTTAGTTTCCATTTTTAAAATTCTTCTTAACAAAAAAGGCCCGGACAATTTTGAACGGGCCTTTTAATATTTTAGATTTTCATTCTTGCATATTATATCCCGCTCTTATTGTGAAAAATAAAAGTAGAAGTAATAATATGTGTTAAATGATTTCATGTATATCTCTTTGTTCAGAACAAATGTATGAATTAATTTTTAATCTCCAAAAATATCTAAAAAAAATATGATTTTGTAAATAAAAACTATAGTTATTATTTGTTTTTTTTATGATGTTTTTTTGTGGTTATTTTGATGATTTTTTGTGATATTATTTTGTAATACTTCTTTTAATGGTGTTTTAATGATGTTTTTTTGTTTTTATATAGATGAAATAGATGTGTTTTTATTGGTGTTTTTTATGTAAAAATTATTGGTTTTTTTGTGTGTTTATATAGGGTTTTAGTGGTGTGAAATGATGTTTGATTTAAATTGTTTTAATATCTATTTTAGGAGTAATCAATATAAAACGATATGAAAGTATATACAATGAATTTGATCGCATTGGTTTTATTAAGTAATGTATATGCTCAAAAAATACCTGAAATTGGAATAGCAACACAGATTAGCAATGACAGTATTGTTTATCAGGCAGGATATAAGTTTATTGGAGAAGGTGTGGCCAGAATGATTTCTCCAAGACTTTCTGAGATCGACTTTCAGAAGAATAAAAAGAAAGTACAGGATGCAAAATGTGGTGTATATATGTGTAATGTGTTTTTTCCTTCAGATATAAAAATAGCAGGAAAAGATGTTGATGAAGCTAAAGTGCTCTCTTATTCTGAAGGAGTTTTTAAAAGAGCTAGTATGTTGGGAGTGGAAGCTGTTGTTTTGGGAAGTGGAGGGGCTAGGAAAATTGAAGAAGACGTGGATAGAGAAAATGCAATAGCTGACTTTATATCTCTGGGAAGGAAAATGGCTGTGTTGGCACAAAAAAACAATGTTAAAATATTTCTGGAAAATCTAAATAGTACAGAGACTAATTTTATGACTACTCTGACTGATGCTGCAGAAGTAGTGAGGGCAATTGATCATCCAAATTTCAGATTGAATGTCGATATATATCACATGTTAAAAGAAAACGAATCTCCAAATAGTATTTTGAATGCAGGAGATGTGATAGCGTATGTGGAAGTGGCAGAAAAAGAAGGACGTACAAGACCGGGTGTTAATAATGAAAATTTTATTCCGTATTTTAAAGCGTTAAAGCAAATCGGCTATCAGGGGAAAATTTTCATAGAAAGTAGATGGACAGATTTAGCAACAGAGGCATCTATAGCGAAAAATTATTTGGAAATACAGTTGAAGAAGGCATACGCCGATTAAGTTTAAAAAAGCGCTAAAGTAATCTCGTAGAAGCTTTTTTTCTTTCTTTAGGCGTAATCGATTACGTAAAAATAAAATGGATAAAAGGCAATTTAAAAGTCAATTTTGACTTAATTAGAGTACATAAAGACCAGAAAATCTAAATAGTTTAAGTAAAAGTAGTGCTTTGTTAAGTGTGATTAGGGGGGAGAGGGAAAAATAACTTGTTTAAGTTTTCTTATGATTTACGAATGATAAGAGGAACACGTTATGAGTTTCTTAGTAAACCTTTAAGAATAGAAATAAAAAGTAACATAAATAAGAATACATGAAAATTCGGACAGTTTTTGGTGCGTTAATGATGTGTACAATCGTTTGTATGGCACAGACCAATAAAGACGGGTGGGAACCTCTTTTTAACGGAAAAGATTTTAAGGGCTTTAAGCAGCTCAATGGTAAAGCTAAATATGAAGCAAAGAACGGAGAAATGGTAGGAACCACCGTCAGCAATGAGCCCAATTCCTTTATGGCTACAGAAAAAACCTATAAAGATTTTATTCTGGAGCTGGAACTTTTTGTAGACCCATCTATGAATTCTGGCGTTCAGATCAGGAGCCTGAGCAAAGCAGATTATCAGAATGGCCGGGTACATGGCTATCAGGTAGAGATCGATCCATCAGAAAGAGCATGGAGCGGCGGGATTTATGATGAAGGAAGAAGAGGCTGGTTGTACACCATGGATGTAAATCCCAAAGGAAAAACAGCCTTTAAGAACAACCAGTGGAATAAATATAGAGTAGAGTGTATAGGCAATACCATTAGGACATGGGTTAATGGAATACCCACAGCAAATGTTGTAGATGATATGACATCCGAAGGGTTTATAGCCTTTCAGGTACACTCCATTCCCAAAAGTGAAACCCCGGGAAAGCAGATCCGTTGGAGAAATATCCGTATCAAGACAACCAATCTGAAACCCTCTCCATTAGATGATATCTATGTAGTCAATCTTATTCCAAACAATCTGTCTGCACAAGAAAAAAAAGAAGGATTCTATATGCTTTGGGACGGTGTATCCACTAAAGGATGGCGGGGCGCCTACAAGCCTGCATTCCCTGCCAAAGGATGGGAGATTAAAGATGGTGTGCTGAGCGTGGTGAAATCAGATGGTGCAGAATCTACCAATGGAGGAGATATTGTAACCGAAAAAGAATATAGCGCTTTTGAACTGAAATTCGATTTCAAACTGACAGAAGGAGCCAATAGTGGCGTAAAATACTTTGTAACGGAGAAAGAAGGAAACAAAGGATCAGCAATAGGGCTGGAATACCAGATCCTGGATGATGAAAGACATCCTGATGCGAAGCTGGGAAGGGACGGCAACAGAACATTGGCCTCATTATACGATCTAAAAACATCTAACAAGCAAGCTCGATTCCTTAAGAAAATAGGAGAGTGGAACCAGGGAATTATCAAAGTATCTCCGGATAATAAAGTAGAGTACTGGTTAAATGGCGTAAAAGTATTAGAATACGTAAGAGGCTCCAAAGAATTCAATGATTTGGTAGCCATCAGCAAATACAAGAACTGGGAAAACTTTGGCATGGCGCCAAAAGGGCGAATCCTGTTGCAGGACCATGGCGACAACGTATCATTCAGAAGCATAAAAATAAGAGAACTGTAAACCACCAGAACCTATAAAATGGAAAATTCAAGAAGAAAATTCATCAAACAATCAGCCATAGCCTCAGCAGGCGTTTATTTAGGCACTATGGGCATGAGTGCCAAAAGTTATGGTAAAATCATAGGAGCAAACGATAGAGTAAGGTTAGGAGTTGTAGGTTTTTCAGACCGTTTCAGAAGTTCGTTGTTCCCTTCATTTCTTAACCATTATAAAGAGCTCAATTTTGAGATCGTAGCAGTCTCCGATCTTTGGAAGCTCAGAAGAGAAGAAGGGAAAGGCTTTTTAGAGCAGAAATTAGGGAGTAAGGTTCAGGCATTCAGAAACAATGACGAGCTGTATGGAATGAAAGACCTGAATGGCGTCATTATCAGTACAGCCGATTTCCAGCATGCGTTGCATACTATCGAAGCCGTGAAAGCAGGATGTGATGCCTATGTAGAAAAGCCATTTGCCGAGACCATGGAAGACGCAAGGGCAGCATTAAAAGCAGTTAGAGCAACAGATAAAATAGTACAGATAGGATCGCAAAGAAGAAGCGGGCTGAACTATAAAGCAGCAGAGAAATTTATCAAAGAAGGTAAATTTGGAGATATAACCATGGTAGAGCTAACCTGGAATGTAAACCAACCAGGCAGGTGGAGAAGACCGGATTTAGTAGCAAAATGTAAAGAAGAAGATACCGATTGGAAACGCTTCCTGATGAACAGGCCTTTCGAAGCGTGGGATCCACGAAAATACCTGGAATATCGTCTTTTTTGGCCCTATTCCTCAGGAATGCCCGGTCAGTGGATGTCTCACCAGATAGATACCGTTCACTGGTTTACGGATTTAAAACATCCAAGAAGCGTGGTTGCCAATGGAGGTATTTATCAATGGAAAGACGGTAGGAGAAACTGGGATACCACAACAGCCGTATTTGACTATGGTCCGGAAAACGACCAGACCAAAGGTTTTCAGGTAACCTTCAATTCCAGGATGCATAATGGAGATGAACGACCATCAGAAATTTATTATGCCAATGGAGGCGAGCTGAACCTGATCACGAATAAAGTATCCCCAAAAGGAGGACTAACAGAAAAAGCAGCTTCAGCAATGGGCATGAAACCCAATCTTTTACCAGAAGTTAACCTAACGGAGAAAGTAGAACGAGTGGCAGCATCAGCCAATACAGGAGCAGATGTACTGACCTCAGCCCATATGAGGAATTGGATGGAATGTATTAGGAGCAGAAAGCAGCCAAACGCTCCGGTAGAAGCGGGCTATTATCATTCTATCGCCAATATTATGACCACTGCGGCATCTCATACAGGATCTAAAGCAACGTTTGATAGCAAAACACAGGAAGTAATGGCGGGGGGAAAGGTCTTTAAATTATAATCTGATTTTTCACTTTCCCGGAAACGTTCTATCAGTAAATTATACTTTATGGAGACGTTTCCGGGAAAGAAATCATAATTTCCTATATTTATATAAAGACTGGCATACCATATCTTTAATCTTTATATAATTGTCTTTTTGATTTTATAATATATGAGCAGAAGAAAGTTTTTAGAACAATCAGGATTACTTGCAGGAGGAATGTTATTAACCAATCCGCTGTTGGCAAACGTTTATCAACCGAAGAAAAAACTGGGAGTAGGCATTATAGGTTTAGGAGATAGGGGAAGAGGAATAAAATCTGTAATGGATACCTTGCCCGAGTGTTATGATGTTGTAGGGGTGTGCGATGTTTTAGATTTCAGATTGGCAGGAGCTAAAAATATCAATGCGAAAACATATAAAGTAAAAGATTACAGGAAGATTTTAGAAGATAAAAAAATAGATGTAGTCGTAATAGCAACCCCTTTAAGCGAACATTACCAGATAGCCAAAGATGCTTTGTCTGCAGGTAAGCATGTTTACCTTGAGAAAACCATGACTTATTCGTCTGAGCAGGCATTAGACTTGGTGAAAATAGCTAAAGGCTTACCTAATCAAGTCTTACAGGTAGGACACCAATATCGCTCATCTCCACTTTATTACAAGGTAAAAGAGATGATAGAAAAAGGATATTTAGGGAAAGTAACCCATATAGATTGTCGTTGGGATAGAAACTGGAACTGGAGAAGAGCAGTCCCTGACCCGTCTTTAGAAAGAAAGGTAAATTGGCGGATGTACAAAGAATATTCCGGAGGTTTGGCAGCCGAACTATTGTCACATCAGATAGATTTTATAAACTGGACTTTTAATACCAATCCGCAAGAGATATTTGCAACCGGAGGTGTAGATTATTATAAAGACGGGAGAGAAACATTTGACAATTTGCAAGCTGTGTTGCGCTATAAAGATGCCGAAATGATAGGAACTTTTGGAGCAACCTGTGCCAATAAAAAAGATGGGTATTTATTTAAGATAAAAGGATCTAAAGGTGCTATATCTTTATTGGTCAATGAAGGGGTGTTTTATCCCGAAAAAGAAACTATGGAAGCCTTACAGACAGTGGATGGGGTTACAGGAGCAACCAAGATTACATGGAACAAAGACGGAGGAATTCCTATTCTGGAAGAACCAACTAAAGATGGAACCTGGTATGCACTTAAAGATTTTTATACCAATGTTGTGGAAAGAAAAATGCCAGATTCTAATGTAGTTACCGGTGCAAAAGTCGCTTTTTGTGTGGAAATGATTAATCAATCGTCTTATACCGATACGCTAAAATACTGGAAACCCGAATTTAATATCTGATAAATAAAAATATTGTATTCGTGTTTTTGAAATAGAAAGTCTGAAAAACCGATTCTTGTCCAAAGTTTATTTCCGGATAGTTATCGGTTTTTAGATGATTTCTATTATAATGTTCTCCCGAATTACAATCTGTCGATACCGAATTTATCAGCAACTTCATTTAAATCCCGTACTACTGCATCAATTAATGGTATTCCAGTAACTTTTCTTTCTATTTCAGCCTCCAGTTCAGGTTCACCGGGAATAATTACTTTTTGCTCTGGCGAAATTGGTGTGGCATTTTTAAAACGCTCAATCCAATTATCCATGTGTAATTTAAACTCTTCTACAGGTCTGAATCCATCAACACGCATAGCGCCTAAAAAATGACCTAAACCTTCTCCTGGTTGATTTGGGAGTGGATCCATGAAAGCTACAAAAGGAGGAGCCCAGGGGCCATAGCTTGCCCCGGATAAAACGGCAGAAAGAATATCTACGGTTGCACTTAATCCAAAGCCTTTATGGCTACCGTGTTCCCTGTCAGAACCCAGCGGAAGTAAAGCGCCCCCTTCTTTTAGTCCATGAGAATTTGTAGTAGAATTTCCATCTTTATCCTGTATCCAGCCTGTAGGTACTTCAGTTCCTTTCCGCTGAGCAATCTCCAGTTTTCCATTGGCGGCAGTAGAAGTAGCCATATCTGTAATAAATGGAGGGTATTTTCCTGTCGGAAAAGCGTAGCAAATAGGATTGGTACCCAACATCCTTTCCTTAGAGAAAGTAGGAGTAACCAACGGACTGGCATTAGTTACAGCAAAACCAATCATATCCTGTTCTACAGCCATTAATGCATGATAGCCAGCAATACCAAAATGATTAGAGTTTTTGATAGCGACCCATCCCGAACCTACGTTTTTTGATTTTTCTATCGCAACTTTCATTGCAAAAGGCGCTACAACCAAACCCAGACCCGCATCACCATCTATAGTTGCGGTAGACGGAGTTTCGTGTACTATTTTGATATTAGGTTTTGCATTTATACGCCCTTTTTCCCATAACCGAACATATCCGGTTAGTCGGGCAACACCATGAGAGTCAATACCTCTCAAATCAGCTTTTAAAAGAACGTCAGCAGCAAGAACAGCATGCTCTTCAGAACATCCCATTTTTTTGAAAACAGATTCCGTAAAGCCTCTTAAAGTGCTTTCTTCAAATTTATGATATTCCATCAGGTAAGTATGGTAAATTTAAAATCTAAAGGATGTAAATGTTTGATAAGATCAGCTATAAATTCCTGACCATATTTTACATAGAACATTCCAAAGTTTTCTTTTCTCTCTTGTAATCCGCCATAAGGAAACAGAGCCTCTTTTATGGTTTTTATGTTATGGATAGCCTCAGCATGATTTTTTTTCTCAGCTTTCAATAGCTTTTTCTCCAGGTTTGACATGGCTTTTTCCAGCCTGACTTTAATCGCTTCTGTACTTGGAGATAACGTAGGATCTATTTTGTGAGCTCTTAGTTTCAGTTTTTCAAAAATACAATCTATTTCCCGCCATTCATCTTCTATTCCCAGTTGATGCTCGCTTGATTTCCGAACCCATTCATCTGTCAAAATCTTTTCAGACTTAAAAACATCTTTATAACACAGTCCTAAACGAGATAACTTCTGTTTAATACGTGAGTTTGCTATCATAGCAGAGTTTCGGAGAATAAGTATCGGAAAATCTATATGGTAAAAATCAAAATTAGATTTTAATTGCAGCCAATAAACCAGTTCTGCTCCGCCACCAATATAAGCAAGATTTGGTAAGATGTATTCCTGATATAAGGGGCGCATAACCACGTTTGGGCTAAATCTGTCCGGATGTTCAGTAATCTCTGTTTTTAGTTGTTCCTGCGTAAACGAAATCGAAGTATTCAAAACCTTATACAGATTATCTTCAAATACAATACGTTCTCTTAGATGATCGGTTAAATAGAAAAAGTTGATTTCACGAGGATTAACCTGAGGGGCTACTCCAACTTCTTCCAGTCTTTTGTTGGTTGCTGTGATATTGTTGTAACTGTTTTGTGAGATAATATCCTGATAGATGATATCCGAAAACTGATCCTTTAAACGTTTGTCATCTGCATCCAGAATAACTAAGCCATATAGTCCAAATAGTTCGTTTACCAAAAAACGAGTAGCATCAGCCAGGGAATTTTGTTGATAAGCCGCACTTATTATTTTAGCCAGTTCCTGCGCATTCTCAGAAAACCCCAAAATACCTGTATATTCATTTAAGGTATTGGTTATATCCTCTGTACTTAGTCTTCCCGTAGCTCCAGAAGCTTCCTTATTCCATGATATTTTTTCGGATTGCACATAGGTGTGATTAATTTCCGCAAAATCATGATCTTCTGATGCCATCCAGTAAACAGGAACAAAGTCTTTTTCGGGAAACTTAATCTTAAGTTCCTTAGCCAGATTAATAGACGATACAATTTTAAACAGAAAATATAAAGGACCGGTAAAAATATTAAGTTGATGCCCCGTAGTTACGGTATAAGTATTTTTGTTTAAAAGATTGTTTATATTGGTTGTAACCGCAGAAGAGACAGCCAGTTTACTGTATTGTTCTTTAAGTATAGCAACCAGAGTTTCTCTGTTACAGGTAACCTTTTTATTTTTCAGAAGTTCCTCAAAGCCATGTAAATTGGCCTTCTGATTATAGAAAGGTTTTAGAGAAGCATCATCTTCCAGATATCTGATTACTGCCGAAGAAAAGGAATGTGTTTCTTTATAATCGATGTATTGTGCTTCCATAAAAAAACTAATGTATAGAAATTACAAATAAACTCACAGATGAGTGAGTTTATTTTACAATTGATCCATAAAGATCAAAATCTTCAGCTCTTTCTATTTTTACGTTGACAAAAGAACCTACAGTAGCATAATCTTTGCTGGCATCCAATAAAACCTCGTTGTCTACTTCAGGAGAATCAAACTCTGTTCTTCCGATAAAATAATCACCCTCTTTTTTATCAATTAATACCTTATAGGTTTTGCCAACTTTCTGTTGGTTAAGGTCGTATGAAATACCCTGTTGAATATCCATAATTTCCTCAACCCTTTGTTCTTTTATCTCGGCCGGGATATTGTCTTCCAGGTCATAAGCTTTTGTTTTTTCCTCATGCGAATAAGTGAAACAGCCCAATCTGTCAAAACGTGTTTCCTCAACCCATTCCTTCATCTCCTCAAAATCTTTTTCCGTTTCTCCCGGATAGCCACAAATTAATGTCGTACGCATAGCTATATTAGGAACTTTATCCCTGATCTGGTTGACAAGGTCTATCGTTTTTTGTTTGGTAGTACCTCTGCGCATAGATTGTAACATATTGTCCGTGATATGCTGCAAAGGCATATCCAGATAATTACAAATATTAGAACGCTCGTTCATTACATCTAATATTTCCATAGGGAAACCAGAAGGGTAGGCGTATTGCAGTCTGATCCATTCTATACCATCAACATCTGAAAGATTTCTTAATAAGTCTGCTAATTTTCTTTCATTATATAAATCCAGCCCGTAATAAGTTAAATCCTGAGCAATAAGAACAAGCTCTTTGGTTCCATTCTTAGCCAGGTTTTTTGCGCTTTTTACCAATTCCTCAATCGGAAAAGACAGGTGCTTGCCCCTCATCAACGGAATAGCACAAAAAGAACAAGGACGATTACAGCCCTCTGCAATTTTAAAATAAGCGAAATGAGAGGGTGTAGTTAGTAAACGTTCGCCTAAAAGCTCGTATTTATAGTTGGCACCTACCGAGTGTAAAAGGTTTTGCAAATCATTTGTTCCAAACCAGGCATCCACGTTTTGAATTTCGGCAGAAAGTTCAGGCGTGTATCTTTGAGATAGACAGCCGGTGACAATAACTTTACCTATTTTTCCCTGTTCTTTAAGATCACTGTATTGGAGGATGGTATCTATAGATTCTTGTTTGGCATTATCTATAAAGCCACAGGTATTGATCACTACGATGTCATTTTCGCGAACGTTGTTGGCTTCGTGAACAACATCGATATGATTACCTTTTAACTGGCCCATTAATATCTCAGAATCATAGGTGTTTTTAGAGCAACCTAGCGTTACCACATTTACCCTTGCAGGTTCTGAACTTTGTTTTGTTAATCTTTCTTTTACTTTCATCTTGTGTGCCGATTAGATTTACGGGAAAAATTTGTAAATCTTTTTTCTATGTAAAGGTAGTATCTAAACAGCATTAACGTTGTTATGCTGAGCTTGTCGAAATGTTCTTGCAATGGATATAAAAGGTTTCGAGAGTCTCAGTCTGTTGTAGGAATTTCTCTTTTTAGACGGAATTTTTTACCTTCTGAATAACCGTTGTTTTTATAACGAATGCAAGTCCGATATCTTCTTTGTCTCATTCTGACAAAATCTCACTTTAGAATTACTATTTTAATAGCTATTGCTTTCAATAGCTTAAGCTTCTCTTTGTTGTATGGATATATTAATGTGCTTTCTGCAATTTGTTAATTAGCCTTGAAAAGGCTGTCCACAAACTCCCTTTTGTTAAAAAGCTGTAGATCCGTCATTTTTTCGCCTACACCAATATATTTAACAGGTATTTTAAATTGATCTGATATTCCTATCACAACACCACCTTTGGCTGTTCCATCAAGCTTAGTGAGTGCAAGGGCATTCACATCCGTAGCTTGCGTAAATTGCTTGCACTGTTCTATGGCGTTTTGTCCGGTCGAAGCATCCAAAACCAATAATATTTCATGAGGAGCTCCGGGAACCACCTTATTCATTACATTTTTAATTTTAGAAAGCTCGTTCATTAAACCAACTTTATTGTGTAGTCGGCCGGCAGTATCAATAATGGCAATATCTTCATTATTGGCTACGGCAGACTGTAGGGTGTCAAACGCAACAGAAGCCGGATCCGCATTCATACCCTGGGAAACCACTCTCACATCAACCCGTTCGCCCCAAAGTTTTATCTGGTCAACAGCAGCAGCTCTAAAAGTGTCAGCAGCACCAAGTACCACCTTATTACCTGCTTCTTTCAGTTGATGGGCCAGTTTTCCTATGGTAGTAGTTTTTCCAACACCGTTAACCCCCACAACCATAATGACATAAGGTTTTTTGCCAGAATAGTTAAACTGCTCAAAGTCCGAAGAATTATTCTCTTCCAATAAAGCCTGGATTTCCTCCTTTAAGATTTGGTTAAGTTCAGAGGCATTAAGGTATTTATCTTTAGCAACCCTGTTCTCTATTCTTTCGATGATTTTAAGGGTAGTACTAACCCCTACGTCAGAAGTAACCAAAATTTCTTCCAGTTCATCAAGTACCTCTTCATCTACTGTAGATTTTCCCAATACAGCCTTTCCAATTTTGGAGAAAAAGCTATCCTTGGTTTTCTCAAGGCCTTTATCCAAAGCCTCTTGTTCTTCAACCGTTTTATCTTTCTTTTTAAAGAAATCAAATAATCCCATAGTGAAACAAAATTAAACAAAAAAAGCCATTCCAAAGGTCGGAACGGCTCTAATATCGGTAATATTTAATTACAATGCACCCTTTTGTGCTTCTGCAATTGTTTCTTTGATGTTATCGTTATGAGCGATTGATTCTTTAAAAGAGTAAGCTCCGGTTTTTTGTGATTTTACCATTGTAATCACTTTAGAGAACTCTTTTCCAGTTCCTTTTTTCAAGGTAGCAACAACTTTCTTTGCCATGTTAATTTATATTTTATTGCTAATAGGTAGCAGTTAATTACTTAATTTCTTTATGTAAAGTTACTTTTCTCAAGACAGCGTTGAATTTTTTCATCTCTAGTCTTTCTGGAGTATTTTTACGGTTTTTAGTAGTGATATATCTGGAAGTTCCAGGCATACCGCTTTCTTTATGTTCAGTACATTCTAAGATAACTTGAACTCTGTTTCCTTTACCTTTCTTAGCCATTTCTATTCGGTGTTAAAAGTCTTAAAATTAAATAGATCCTTTTTTAATGAATCTGTTGATAGCCTCGGTGATACCGATTTTATTAATTGTTTTAATCGCTGAAGTAGAAACTCTTAAAGTAATCCAACGATCCTCTTCAGGAATATAAAATTTCTTTAATTGAAGGTTAGGATAAAACTTGCGGAGCGTTTTCACGTTTGAGTGAGAAACGTGATGACCTTTCATTGCTGCTTTTCCTGTTAAATCACAAATTCTTGACATGACTATAATCGTGTTTTTTCTATTAAAACTCAGTTGCCTCTTTACAAAGAGTCCGCAAATATCGGAAATAAAAAATTAATGAGCAATAGAAGTTTGAAAATATTTTAAAGTATTTTTTCTATAGCTTCAAACCTCAGGATAATAGCTTGTATTACATTAAAATAGCTGTAACAAATATAAAAATAAATGTTTGTTGGTTGCAGTTTTTATTTTTGGTATATAGGTGTAAAAGGAGATCTGCTGTTAAAAAAAATATTCATCTCAGCTTTCTGGTGCTGTACAGAGGTGGTGCAAGTCAGGGGAATTGGTTTATACCAAAGACAGAGCTTGTTCTGCGTTTTATCTGCGTTTTTCTTACTGTTTTCCTACAGGGCGTAAGACAAACGTAAGAGGAACGTAAGCCATACGTAAGAGAAACGTAGGAAAGACGTAAGAGGATCGTAAGACAAACGTAAGAGCAACTAAGGAGATGGTAGGGAAGAGTGTGAGAGTATTAAGGGAAAAACGTAGAAGAGATGTAAGATGATAGTTGTAAATAATGAATTCTTGAAAACTTTAATGGTTTTATTATAGGGCTTTATCGGTAGAGATATCGATGTATTAATTTAAAGTATTTTATTTATATTAGGCATGTTTTTAAAATATTTTAATAATAAGCGGAATTTGCTTTACCTTTATAGGTGGTTAGTTTTAGCTAAGTTGTATTCGAGTTATTGTAAACTATTTTAATTGAAAAAATGGAATTTTTAAACGGGGTTAATGCCCTTACGTTGGTTTTTGTATCACTACTTATTTTTGCTATAGCCTACCGGTTTTATGGGATATTTATCGCGAATAAGGTACTCAGGCTAAATGCCGGAAATGTTACCCCCGCATTGGAATTTGCAGATGGTAAAGATTATGTAGCAACCAATAAAAATGTGCTTTTTGGACATCACTTTGCTGCTATAGCTGCTGCAGGTCCATTAGTAGGTCCAGTGTTAGCGGCTCAATTTGGTTATCTTCCCGGAACCTTGTGGATACTGATAGGTTGTGTGCTTGCCGGAGGTGTACATGATATGGTGGTGTTGTTTGCGTCTGTAAGACATAAAGGTGAAAGTCTTGCTACCATCGCAGGAAAGGAAATAGGTAAGGGGACAGGACTGATAGCCGGTTTTGCTATTCTGTTTATCTTGATTTTAACTCTGGCCGGACTATCGCTGGCTTGTATCAGTGCCATGCATGAAGCATCGTGGTCTCTGTTTACAGTGATTGCGACCATGCCCATTGCCATTATCATGGGACTGATCATGCGCTACCGGAAAGACAGCGTAACCTTAGCCAGTATCCTGGGCGGTATCCTGCTGATCGCAGCCATCATCGGTGGACACGAGCTGATGCAGCTCAAAGAAATTAGCAGCCTGTTCCACTGGCGGATAGAAACCATATCTATAGCTATTACAGTATATGGATTTTTGGCTTCAGTATTGCCAGTATGGTTTCTGTTGGTTCCCAGAGATTATTTGTCGACTTATCTAAAAATTGGAACTATACTGATGCTGGCAATAGGGGTTGTTTTTGTACATCCTACCTTGCAAATGCCGGCAATTACACAATTTGTCAGCGGGGGAGGCCCGATAATAGGAGGCCCTGTTATGCCATTTATTTTTATTGTAATAGCTTGTGGAGCTATTTCGGGTTTCCATGCAGTAATAGCAACCGGAACCACACCTAAAATGCTGACCAACGAAAAGGAAATTCTTTTTGTGGGATACGGAGCCATGTTGGTAGAAGGCTTTGTGGCTTTGATGGCTTTAATTGCAGCCTGTACATTGGTTCCGGGAGATTACTTTGCCATTAATACCCCCAAAGAATTATACGAAACTTTTATAGCCCAGAACCCTGATTTACAAGCAGTGGAGCTTGCTCATTTTAGCGAAAAGATTGGAGTGGACCTTCAGGGTAGGACCGGAGGTGCGGTATCGCTTGCTGTCGGCATGGCTCATATTTTCAATAAAATACCTTTTATGGATGAAGTGATGGCCTATTGGTATAATTTTGCTATTATGTTCGAAGCGGTATTTATCCTGACGGCGATAGATGCAGGAACGCGGGTAGGCAGGTTCTTTTTACAGGAAATGCTGGGCAGTGTAGTTCCAAAGTTTAACGACAAAAACTGGATGCCGGGCATTATTATCAGCAGTTTATTGTTTACTTTTTCGTGGGGATATTTGGTTTATACCGGAAATGTAAGCAGTATATGGCCATTGTTCGGTATCAGTAATCAGTTGCTGGCAGCCTGCGGATTGATCGTTTGTACTACGATGTTGATCCGGATGAACAGGAAGAAATATGCCTTATGCGCAGCTATACCGGGAGTTTTTATGGCTTTGATAACCTTTTGGGCAGGTTACGAACAGGTAGTAAATGTTTATTTTCCTAAAGCACAGTATCTGTTGGCTTCTCTGGCCATATTGGCTATGATCTTAATGCTGGTGGTATTTGTAAATACCTTTAAAAAATGGTATCAATTATTAAATCTTAAAGCAGATAAAGTTGATTATTACGGAGACACTGTTAAAGAGCTGGTGGAGCGGTAGGTATATAACGTTTGTTTGATGGTTGATAAGTTTTTTAAGTTAGTGGTTTTGTAAGGTCTTTATGCTAATTTATTAGTTGTTAAAAGATATCTGACATACTTCTTTACATCATATCTTGTTTAAAGTCAAATATATTGTGTGTAGTAATATTTGTTTATTGCTAAATTAATATATATTTGGTTAAATAATATATATATCATATGAGTTTGTCCAATAAATCAGGTAATTGTCCCAGATGTGCTTCTGAAGAAATTGTTAAAAGTGGATTTGTAAACGATAACCAGCGATTTAAATGTAAAACTTGTAATTACTTTTTTACCGTAGATAAATTAGGTAAAAAAATAGATAACTACTATGTAATTAAGTGTTTGCAATTGTATTTGGAAGGTGTTTCTTATCGGGAAATAGAAAGGATACTAGGTATTAGCCATGTTACGGCAATGAATATTGTTAAAAAGCATATTGTCTGTAAGCCAGAACAGAATAAATATAAACCTACTTACAAAATTCTTAAATATCAGGAACTTTTAGATTATTATGCCCAGGAAGATAATATAAAAGGCAAGGGGATGATAGTGACTGAGTTGGGTGACAAATATATGTTAATAAGCTGGGAACGCTTTAAATAATTTTTTTTGTATATATTGTTAACAGATGTATATACTGTTTTTGCATTTCTGTATACTTATTTTAAAATTTAATAAAATTTAGAATCACCAATTATTCTGAATTTTCAACTAAACCTAAATTTGAGTTATGGAAAAAACACTTTCTAAAGAAAAGGAGAGTAACAGAAACCTTTGGAAAATTATCGGCGTATCCTCCGCAGGAACGTTAATCGAATGGTATGATTTTTACATCTTCGGTAGTTTGGCGGTTATCATCGCTACAAAATTCTTTCCGCAAGACAATCCTACAGCGGCTTTTCTTTCAACATTGGCAACATTTGCCGCAGGCTTTGTAGTGCGTCCGTTTGGCGCCCTATTTTTTGGTCGTTTGGGCGATATCATTGGAAGAAAATACACCTTTATGGTAACGTTGTTATTAATGGGGCTTTCTACTTTTGCTATTGGTTTAATTCCGGGATACGATACCATCGGTTTCGCAGCTCCTATTCTTGTATTAATATTAAGGTTATTACAAGGCTTGGCATTGGGAGGCGAGTACGGAGGGGCAGCAACTTATGTAGCTGAACATTCTGAACCTAATAAAAGAGGGTTACGTACTTCATGGATACAGACAACAGCTACCATTGGTCTTTTTATCTCTCTATTTGTTATTCTGATTACCAGAAACTCTATGGACAAGGCTTCTTTTGAAGATTGGGGATGGCGTGTGCCATTTTTACTGTCTATTGTTATGGTGGTAGTTTCTTATTTTATCAGAAGAAATATGGATGAATCGCCTTTATTTAAAAAGGCTAAAGCTGAAGGAAAAACCGTAGCAAATCCATTGAAAGAATCTTTTGGTAAAAAATATAATTTCAAATTTGTATTGCTTGCCCTTTTTGGTGCGGCTATGGGGCAGGGCGTAATATGGTATACCGGACAGTTTTATGCGTTGTCTTTTTTACAAACCGTATGCCACGTAGAGTTTGATCAAACCAATTATATTATTGCTACGGCATTAATGATGGGAACCGGTTTTTTTGTGTTTTTTGGTTGGTTATCAGATAAGATTGGCAGGAAACCTATTATGCTGGGTGGAATGTTAATTGCTATTATTACGTACCGTCCTATTTATGATAAAATTTACAAAACGGCAGATGTAGCCAATAAAATAGAGTTAAAAGATCAATCCGTTACAGATGTAACATACTCAATGGCTCATGAAAGTACAGACTCTTTGAAAGTGACTACACTTACCAAATATTATGAGGGTGGAACAACTTATCAGGAAATTACTACCGAAAATATGAGTAATAACCATGCGACTTTAAAAAAGGTAACAAATCTTGATCAAGGTTCTTTCTGGGTTATAGTGTTACTGGTTTTTGTACAGGTTATTTATGTAGCCATGGTGTATGGTCCAATTGCAGCATTCCTGGTGGAAATGTTTCCAACGAATATTCGCTATACTTCTATGTCTTTGCCTTATCACATAGGTAATGGTGTTTTTGGAGGTTTGTTACCTGCAATAGCTACTTATTTAGCAACCAAGGCTCAGTCAGCGAATGAGATAGCTGCGGCAGCAGGAAACGAACTGCCATTTGATAGACCATATCTGGAAGGGTTATGGTATCCGATTATTATTGCGGGAATTTCCTTCATTATCGGGTTACTCTACATCAATAACAATCAAAAAGTTAGAGAATAGGTTTTTGAACATATAAAATAAGAAAGACATGAATTCAATTAGAAGAATATTAGGGATAGTTTGGATAATAGTTGGTTTAGTGGCAGGGTATTACCTGTTGGTAAGTCAGGCTTTGCCAAAATTTGCCGCAGGAACGACAGAAGATCTGGTGCCTGCAGTTATTTATACATTTATATTGATGCCAATCATATCCGGAGGAATGTTTGTGTTTGGCTTGTACTGTCTGCAGGGGGAGTACGATTTTTAAAGGAAGTGAAAGAACGGTTGAAGAAAGAACGTATAGTATTACTGACTTTACTTTTTGTAGTATTGATGGGGTATCCTATGCTTTCAATTTTCAACCGTTTAATTTTTATAAAGGACATTCCTTTATTGTATATCTATCTTTTTGGAGGGTGGATATTGATGATTCTGGTTTTGTACATACTTTCTAAACGCAAATTCTGATAGATGGACGCCGGGTTGTTAATTATAGGATCGTTTGCGTATTTGCTATTGCTGTTTTGGGTAGCTTACAGGGCAGAGAAAAATCTTTTCTCTGTAAAACTGCAACCTTATATCTATGCTTTTTCTATTGCGGTTTATTGTTCGGCCTGGGCATTTTATGGTAGTATAGGTAAAGCAAATGATGATGGGTTAGATTTTTTGGCAGTTTACATAGGTCCTACTATTACTGCTCCAATCTGGGTGTTACTCCTCAGGCGTATTATCCGGATATGCAAACAATACAGAATAACTTCCTTAGCTGATTTTATATCTGCCAGATATGGTAAAAGTGCTATACTAGGTACGGTAATTACCATTGTATGCGTATTAGGTTTAGTGCCTTATATTGCATTGCAAATTAAAGCAATAGCCGTAACGTTTGATTACCTGACTCAAAATATAGATTCAGGATATTATACCTCATTAATCCATCAGAATATTTTCAGGAATAGCCCCTTGTGGATAACTGTTATTTTAGCAGTATTTATTATTGTTTTTAGTACCAGAAAAATAGATTCTACAGAAAAACATAAGGGAATGGTTGCCGCAGTGGCTTTGGAATCTATAGTCAAATTGGTGTGTTTTCTTATAGGTGGTGTTTTTATTGTTTATTTCCTTAATAATGGCGTTGCTGATGTTTTTAGAAAAGCTACTGAAAAGGGAATT
The DNA here is from genome assembly GCF_042678145.1 of Pseudopedobacter beijingensis. Taxonomy (NCBI): domain Bacteria; kingdom Pseudomonadati; phylum Bacteroidota; class Sphingobacteriia; order Sphingobacteriales; family Sphingobacteriaceae; genus Pseudopedobacter; species Pseudopedobacter beijingensis. The sequence continues at coordinate 202,044 of NZ_JBHUDG010000001.1, forward strand.
TATGAAAATTCATTTTTACTGAACGGCGAAACAGGTTATACTGATTGGATAGTGATATGTTTATTGTCGTCTTTGGCTATGTTGCTTTTGCCAAGGCAGTTTCAGGTAGCTGTTGTTGAAAATACAGACGAAAAGCATATTAAAAAAGCAATGTGGATTTTGCCATTGTATATGCTGCTGATTAATTTTTTTGTATTACCTATAGCCTTGTCAGGCAATATGATTTTTACGAAAGGAAGTATAGAAGCAGATTATGCTATTTTGTCGTTACCTTTTAGGGAAGGACAATCTTTATTGTCTTTTTTAGTGTATTTAGGTGGTTTTTCTGCGGCTACTGGGATGATTATAGTAGAAACTATAGCCTTGAGTACCATGTTTAGCAATAACTTGCTGTGGCCAATAATTTTGAGGATAGGTGGTTTGCGCAAAACTTTTTTGCCGCAGGCAGAGCGTTCAATCAAAACCATCAGGCGTTTTTCCATTGTGTTAATCCTGATCCTATCCTATGCGTATTTTACAAAAGTAGCGGAAAGTTATTCCCTGGTATCAACCGGGCTGATATCTTTTGCTGCAATGGCACAATTTGCTCCGGCAGTTTTAGGAGGTGTTTTTTGGGAGTCGGGAAATAAAAAAGGAGCTTTATTGGGTGTTACAGCCGGGGTAGTGGTTTGGTTTTATACATTAATTGTTCCTGCTATCGCAGGAGTGGGTTTTATTCCTGATGCAATTATGCAAGAAGGATTATTTGGGTGGGAGCTTTTAAAACCACAGGCATTGTTTGGTATGACGGCATTATCTCCGCTAAGTCATTCTTTTTTTTGGAGCATGTTCGTTAACGTTTCCTTTTATGTTTTAGGATCGGTTTATTTTAGAACTAAGCAAGTTGAAAAAGTGCAGGCAAAGCTTTTTGTGAATAATTCTAAATACCATACGCCTTACGAAATAGCAGTTAAAAGAAGTGGTCAGGTAAGTTATGGACAAATGCAGGCTTTTTTACAACAGTTTTTGGGCGAAGAGAAGCTAATGCAGATGATTAAGGAGTTTGAAAAAAATTATGGAGTTAATATCCGGTTGGCTGATGATAATATTGACCAACGTTTTTTAAGTTATTCAGAAAAAGTATTATCAGGAGTAATAGGCACCGCTTCTTCTAAATTATTAATAGAATCTATACTGAAAGAAGAGGAAGTGACGCTTAATGAAGTGGTGGAGCTGATTAAAGAATCGCAGCAATTGATAGCGCTGAATAAAGAATTGGAAGAAAAAACGATGGCTTTAAAACAGGCTTCTGAATCTTTAGCTTCCATCAATCAGCAAATGAAAGAGGCGGAAATTCTTAAAGACGAATTTCTGTATACGATTACTCATGAGCTGAGAACTCCATTGACATCTATCAGGGCCTTTTCTGAGATTTTATATGATAATCCGGATATTGATGAGGATCAGAAACAGCATTTTTTAGCTGTAATGATAAAGGAAATAGAGCGGTTAAGCAGATTGATTACCCGTGTCTTGGATTTGGAAAAACTAGAATCGGGAAGTCAGCAATTACAATTTGGACCGGTAGATGTACAACAGGTTATAACCGATGCTATTGAAGCATTTTCTAAGCTGTTAGAAGAACATAAAATTAAATTAGAGGTATCTCTGCTATCGGACAATATGGTTATAAATGCGGATCAGGAATTGCTGACCAGATTGACACAAAACATATTGGCAAATGCTATAAAATATGCCGATAAAGAGGCAGGGCAGATTAAGGTAAGTGTAAAAGATGTGAATGATAAGTTGTTAATTAGTATAAAAGATAACGGAAAAGGTATAGAGGAGAAACATAGACCGCATATTTTTAATAAATTCTACCAGATACATAACTCTAATCAGGGTAGTGGGTTGGGTTTGGCTATATGCAAAAGAATAGTGGAGTTACATCAGGGTGAGATCTGGGTGGAGCAGGAATATACAGAAGGAGCAGGTATTTCTTTTACCTTAAATAAATAGGATGGTGGAGACAGTATTAAAAAATAAAAAGATTTTAATAGTGGATGATGATCCTGCGATAGTGATGTCGCTGGAATTTTTGTTCAGAAAGGCGGAAGCTACGGTATTTATTGCAGTAAATGGGGAGGAGGCTATCGAAAAAATAAAAGCCGAAGAACCGGACGTTGTGTTGCTGGATATTATGATGCCTGGGATAGATGGCTATGGAGTTGCAGATTTTATTAAAAAAAATTGGAATGACCGGGAAGTAAAGGTTATTTTTATATCAGCCAAAAGTCGTGATGAAGATATCAAACTCGCATATTCAAAGGGTGCCGATCTTTTCGTTATTAAGCCTTTTTCTACAAGAAGGCTGATAGAGAAGATCATCAAATTGTTAAACAAATAAACTATATATTATAAAACTAAAAAAATGGATTTAAGGATTAGATCATTTGAAGAGTATCAGAAAGCTTATCAGTACAGTGTAGAGCAACCCGAAGATTTTTGGGGAGACATCGCTGGGAATTTCGTATGGAAGAAGAAATGGGACAAAGTACTGGATTGGAATTTTAAGGAGCCGAAGATCAAATGGTTTGAAGGTGGAAAATTAAACATTACGGAAAATTGTTTGGACAGACATTTAGAAGAAAGAGGCGACGAGCCTGCTATTATATGGGAGTCCAATGATCCTGATGAGCATCATCGTGTATTAACTTATAAAAACCTTCACCAAAAAGTATGTTTGTTTGCCAACGTACTTAAAAATAATGGTGCAAAAAAAGGTGATAGAATATGTATTTATATGCCAATGATTCCAGAGTTGGCTATTGCAGTATTGGCATGTGCCAGAATTGGAGCTATACACTCTGTTATTTTTGGAGGTTTTTCTGCACAATCTATTGCGGACAGAATTCAGGATGCCCAATGTAATATTGTGGTAACCGCAGACGGATCGTTCCGTGGAACTAAGGAAGTTGGACTTAAAAATGTTATGGATGATGCTTTGGTACAATGTCCTTCTGTACAAAAAGTAATTGTTTTAACAAGAAGCCGCACTCCTGTTTCTATGATTAAAGGTCGTGATGTGTGGTGGATTGATGAGATTCATAAAGCGGAAACACTGGGACAGGTAGATTGTCCGGCAGAAGAAATGGATGCCGAAGATCCTTTGTTTATACTATATACTTCCGGGTCTACAGGTAAGCCTAAAGGCGTAGTGCATACTTGTGGTGGTTATATGGTATATACCGGATATACTTTCCAAAATGTGTTCCAGTACAACTCTGGCGATGTTTATTTCTGTACAGCAGATATTGGATGGATTACAGGACACTCTTATATTGTTTATGGACCACTATCTCAGGGAGCCGCAACATTGATGTTTGAAGGTATACCAACCTGGCCGGATGCGGGTAGATTCTGGGATATTGTAGATAAGTTTAAAGTAAATATTCTATACACTGCGCCAACAGCCATCAGATCATTAATGCAGCATGGTCTTAGCTTTGTTGAGGGAAAAGACCTGAGCTCTTTAAGAGTATTGGGATCTGTAGGAGAGCCTATTAATGAGGAAGCATGGCATTGGTTTAATGAGCAAATAGGAAAGAAAAAATGTCCGATAGTGGATACCTGGTGGCAAACAGAGAATGGCGGTATCCTGATTTCTCCGTTGGCAGGTATTACACCTACTAAACCTTGTTATGCTACTTTACCTTTACCGGGTGTACAGCCTGTCTTGGTAGACGAAAAAGGTGAAATATTGGAAGGTAATAATGTAACAGGTAATCTGTGCATCAAATTCCCATGGCCTGGAATGCTGAGAACAACTTACGGAGATCATGAGCGTTGCCGTACAACCTATTTTGCAACTTACGAAAATATGTACTTTACAGGAGATGGTTGTTTAAGAGATGAGGATGGTTATTATAGAATTACGGGAAGGGTAGATGATGTGATTAACGTGTCGGGACACCGGATTGGTACTGCAGAAGTAGAAAACGCCATCAATATGTTTACAGATGTTATCGAATCGGCTGTAGTGGGTTATCCTCATGATATTAAAGGTCAGGGCTTATACGCTTATGTGGTATTGTCTAAAGAGGCGAGAGATGTGGAATTAACGAAAAAAGATATTGCTGCTACGGTAAGCCGTTTGATAGGACCTATTGCAAGGCCAGATAAAATACAATTTGTTTATGGTTTGCCTAAAACAAGATCTGGTAAAATTATGAGAAGGATTTTGAGGAAAATTGCAGAGGGAGAAATCAACAATCTGGGGGATACTTCTACATTATTAGACCCGGCAGTAGTAGATGAAATTAAAAACAATCGTCTTTAATTTTAGATAAACTACATCTATAGCTCATCACTAAGAAAAAGAGTTATTTGCTTTTTAGATAAAAAGGGAGCGGTTTTTTAATCGCTCCCTTTTTTTGGCACAGTACTTGATATATTCTAAACGTAAGATTTTAGACAGTCTTATTCATACGTTTAGGTTTAGGTTTAGTAAAGAAAAAGGAAGCACCCCATGCTTCCTTTTCTTTTTTAGGTTTAATTGTTTGAAACCATATAGCTGTTTTTCTTTTCTATATTTGCTTAATGAAGAAGAACAAGCCTACTATTTTAGTTGTCAATGATGACGGTATTATTGCACCTGGAATTAAAGCCTTAATAGAAGTAGTTAAAGAGATTGGCGATGTGGTTGTGGTGGCTCCGGATAGTCCGCAATCGGGAACAGGACATGCCATTACCATTAGCAAGCCTTTGCGTTTTGATAAGGTGGATATGTATGAGGGTATAGAAATGTACAAATGTTCTGGTACACCGGTAGATTGTGTGAAATTAGCTGTCAATAAAGTATTTAAGGGCAAGAAACCAGATATCTGTGTTTCGGGAGTCAATCACGGATTAAATAGTTCCATCAACGTAATTTATTCAGGAACAATGTCTGCTGCGGTGGAAGGTGCCATTGAAGGTATTCCGTCAGTCGGGTTTTCGTTAGATGATTTCTCATGGAATGCAAATTTTGAACATTGCAAAAAATACGTACATAAACTAGTTCTTCAGATTTTAGAGCATGGTTTACCTCAAGGAGTTCTGTTAAATGTTAATTTTCCATCAGGTGAACATATTAAAGGGCTAAAGATCTGTCGTCAGGCTAATGCTAAATGGAAAGAAGAATTTGATGAAAGAACAGATCCTTATCATAGAAATTATTACTGGTTAACCGGGGTTTTTCAGAATTTGGATAAAGGAGAAGATTCTGATGTTTGGGCATTGGAAAATGGTTATGCATCGGTAGTGCCTGTTCAGTTTGATTTAACAGCACATCATGCTATTTCACTTCTAAATAGCTGGAACCTGGATGTTTAAAAAAGATTCTTTAGTTCTTGGTGTTTTATACGGGTTAGCCTTGCCGTCACTTGCTTTTTTGGTAGTCGACTTTATAATGAGCCATGTAGAAGTATTGAAAAAAGCTGATTTACTTTATATTGGATGTGTGGCTTTAAACTTTTTTAGTTTTAATAAAGCATCAAAAAAGTATCAGGAACAAACGGCCAGAGGTATAATTTTAGCTACGTTTATATGTTCGGCAATCTTTGCATATTATAAGCTTAACCAACATTAATACAATCCCATGAAATATTACATTATAGCAGGAGAGGCATCAGGAGATTTACACGGAGCCAATTTGATGAAGGCCTTAAAAGAAGTAGATGATTCTGCCGAGTTCAGGTTTTTTGGTGGAGATTTAATGCAGGCACAGGGAGGCGATCTGATTAAGCATTATAAAGACATGGCATTTATGGGCTTTGTAGAAGTTGTTTTAAACCTCAGAACGGTGCTTAAAAATATATCTTTTTGTCAGAAAGATGTTTTGCAGCATAAACCAGATGTTCTTATTTTAATAGATTTTCCTGGCTTTAATCTTAAGATTGCAGATTTTGCTAAAAAAAACAATATAAAAGTCTTCTATTATATTTCACCAAAAGTATGGGCGTGGAATCAGAAAAGAGTGCTTAAGATTAAGAAAGTGGTTGATAAGATGTTTTGCATTTTTCCATTTGAAGTAGACTTTTACAAAAAATGGGGAATGGAAGTAGATTACGTTGGAAACCCTTTATTGGATGCCATAGCTGCTTTTGAACCTCATCCTGAATTTAAAGAAGAAAATAAACTATCAGAAAAAGAAATCATAGCATTACTGCCCGGTAGTCGCAGGCAAGAGCTTAGATATTTATTACCTTCTATGGTATCTTTGGTTTCTCATTTTCCAGAATATCAGTTTGTAATAGCTGGAGCGCCGAATTTTACAGTTTCAGACTATCAGGAATATACCGGAGGACATACACTTCCTGTAGTGTTTTCGCAAACTTATGATCTGTTGTCTCATGCAAAAGCCGCAGTTGTAACCTCAGGAACGGCAACTTTAGAGACAGCCTTATTTTGGGTTCCGGAAGTGGTGGTATACAGAGGTAATCCTATTTCTATTGGTATAGCAAAATTATTAGTGAAGATAGGATTCATTTCACTGGTTAATCTGGTGGTAGATAGAGAAATTGTAAAAGAGCTGATTCAGGAAGACTGTAATGAAAATAAGCTGAAACAGGAAGTAGAGAAAATTCTGTCTGTAAATGGAAGGGGTCAAATGATGGAAGATTATAACGAATTGCATAACAGAATGGGAGAGCCCGGTGCATCTAAAAGAGCAGCCACATTGATGTACAACTACTTAAAAAAATGAATATAAATTATTCCCTAATACGGATTTATTTTATCATATTTGCACTGCTTTTGGGGAATTAGCTCATTTGGCTAGAGCGCTTGCCTGGCAGGCAAGAGGCGACCGGTTCGAATCCGGTATTCTCCACTTCTTTAAAGTATGTAAACGGTGTTTTTGAAAAATTACACCGTTTTTTATTTTTCAACACCCTACTTTTTTTGTGAATTAAATAGTCTGTTTTACAGATATGGCAGCATTTAGAATTACTGTATAATAAATAATAGTGTCTTTCTCTTTTGGCATTGATGCCGGTATTACCTGTTGGTTTTTAATAAGCTGTGAATTTCTTTCAAAACCATTTCTCAAGATACCAGAGGAGGTTAGAAGTGTTAAGTGGTAAAAGATATAATTATTATATAGCTCGTCATTCTTTTATGTTTTACTGACCAAGCAACTTTAAATAAATTTGAAAAAGAAGATAATCTTCGCCTACATTTTGATAAAAAAGCTAATAAAGTTTATTAAAATGCTTTTTTGGATGAATATAAATAAGATTTTACACCTATACTTTAAGGAATTCTCCCCTCATAAAGTCAAACCCTACATAATTTCGTTATTACCGATTAGGCGAAATATTAAATAAAAAATCAAAAGAACAGACGTAAAAGATTTTTTATCATCAAATAAATTTATATATTTGGTAAACCAATTTTTGGTAAACCAATTTTTGGAGTGCCAAAAATAACGAAAGGATAAAGATCCAATTAATTAATAACCTATTAAAATTATGAAGTTCAAAATTTACGTGGGCGGTTATTTGTGCTTGTTAGCAAGTTTACTTTTTAGTCAGCTTACCTTAGCACAAACCAAAGTTAAAGTTCAAGGAGTAGTGAAATCCACTACGGGCGAAACCCTTCCCGGAGTTTCGGTAGCCATTAAAGATACCAAACAAGGAACATTGACAGGGCCTAATGGTGAGTATACCATTTCTGTAGAAACCGGAAAAATGTTAGTGTTTAGTTATCTGGGGTTTAAAACGCAGGCAATTGGTGTATCAAAGGCGGGGGTGGTTAATGTGAGTATGGAGGAGATGATTAATGCAATGAACGAAGTAGTGGTGGTGGGTTATGGTAGTCTCAAAAAATCAGCCATTACATCTGCAGTAAGCAAATTGGAGAATAAGAACTTGGATGAAATTCCAACTTCTCGTCTGGACAATGCCCTTATTGGTAAAATTGCAGGAGTTACCGTTCAGAATGTTAGTTCTGAAGTTGGTGCTGAACCTGTTGTACGTGTAAGAGGTTTTAACTCTATCAGTGCAGATTCATCTCCTTTGGTTGTAGTAGATGGTTATCCTGTTCCTGACGGTCTTTCGTTTGTGAATCCACAAGACGTAGAATCTATTGAAGTGTTAAAGGACGCTGCATCAGCCTCTATTTACGGCTCCAGAGCGGCTAATGGCGTTATCTTGATTACCACTAAGTCTGGTACACCAGATAAGCCCAGAATATCTGTAAAAAGCTATTATGGCTTTAAAAACCCATATAAGCTGCATGATATTCTGACGATGACCGAATATGTTAATAAATTATATGCAGAAGCGGCGTTAAGAGAAAATGACCAATCTGTTGCAGCAAATAGAAAAAACCTGATTTTAGATACAGAGAGAGCTGCTTATATCATAGAGAACCAGATTACCGGTTATGCTACAGATTGGCAGGATATGGCATTAAATGATAATGCCGGTATTTACAACGTTCAGCTGGGCGTTTCAGGAGGTAAAAAAGATTTGAAGTACTATGTTTCCGGGAGTATGCAAAAGGATGAGGGGATTATGAAATTTAGTCAAAATGACAGAACCACGTTTAAAGCTAAAATTGATGGTAACCTCACCAAGAAATTAAAATTCAGCTTAAACTTTAACCCTTCATATATCAAAACAACCAAACCTTCTGCAAATTATACAGATTATTACAGATGGTATAGCTTTGTGCCTGATTATCATAATGAGTTTACAGCGGCTTATGTAAGGCAGAATGCACAATGGGCAGGTATTATGCCAGGGGACTATGCGCAAGCCCGTCATTTTAATGGTTTATCTTATGCAGGTTATATGCCTGATGGTTCTTTTTGGCAAAGTACAGGAACTGTAGATCCATGGAATACAGCAAATAATACTCCATTGTCTATTTCAAATAGGGAGTCTATAGCCAGAACATCTTACAGACTTATCTCTTCCGGAGATTTATCTTATGAAATTATTCCTAAACTAATATTCAAAACTTCGTTGGGAGGATATTATACTTCGGAGGAAAGTACCACATTTACTCAAAGTAATGCTAAACAGGATGGTGCTATTAACCAGGCACTACTGGTTGGCAGAACTTATAAAGATTTACTTTGGGAAAATACTTTAAACTACGCTTACTCAAAAAGGAAGCACAACTTTACAGGATTATTAGGTTATACAGTTCAGCAAACCTGGATAGATAATTCCAGTATGGCAGGAATGGGGTTTCCAACAGAAGACTTCCAGACTTTAAACCAGGCGGCCCAAATAGATAAAAGCAGAACGTTTACTTTAAAAGACAGACTGGGTTTAATATCTTATTTAGGTAGGTTAACATATGATTACAATAGTAAATATATGTTAACGGCAAGTTTTAGAACAGATGCGAGTTCTAATTTTGCATCTGGCAGAAGGTATGGCTTTTTCCCATCTGTATCAGCAGGTTGGAATGTTACCAGTGAACCTTTCATGAAAGATGTAACCTGGTTAACAACCATGAAACTGAGAACCAGTTATGGTGCAACAGGAAATAATAAAATAAATAGTTTCTCTTTTGAAAACCTATTGTATCCGGCTCATTATAGCTTTGGTGCAGGCAATGGAGAAATTAATTCTGGTTTAGCTCCAAATTCATCAGTAATAGCCAACCCATTAATTACCTGGGAGCGTACTTTCGAGTCTAATACAGGTTTAGATTTGGCTTTCTTACAAAACAGATTCAATCTTTCGCTGGAGTATTACAGATCCGTTACCGATAAATTATTGTTTAACCAGGCAGCCATGGGCTTTATTGGTTCAGATGAGTTTATCAATAATATCGGAAAAGTAAGAAATAACGGTATTGAGGTTGAGTTTAGTTCAAGCAATTTTAAAAACAAGAATTTTGAGTGGACTTCATCTATCAATTTTGCCAGAAACAAAAATAAGTTGTTAGAGTTAGGCGGAGAGCCTTTCCAGTATAATTATGGCGAAAGAAACGAAATTTACGCCGCAATAGTAGGCCAACCTTCTATCCAGTTTTTTGGATATAAAACGCAAGGAGTATGGAAGTCTGCAGATGAAATTACCGCATCAGGAATCACTTCTGCTATTACCAGCTTTGCTACTCCAGGTGGTTTGAGATATGCAGATACCAATGGAGATAACATTGTAAACACAGATGATAGGGTTGTTTTAGGAACTCCTTTTCCTGACTTTACATGGGGTTTTTCTAATGCATTTAAATACAAAAGCTTCGATTTGAATGTGCTGGTACAAGGTTCGCAGGGAGGAAAGGTCATTAATGGTGATGCTTATTATAACGAAACCAAAAGATTCAATAAAAAATTCAATAGCAATGATCGCTGGTTAAGCGCTATGTACCCAGGTGATGGTAACACACCATATTTTACTACCGGAGCAGATTGGATGGTTTCTGACTATGTTTTAGAAGATGCAAGTTATATATCGCTAAGAAATGTTATTCTGGGGTATACCTTACCCAAAAAATCATTAAAAAAATATGGATTAAATGCTGTTAGGGTTTATGCATCAGCAGATAATCTGGCTTATTTCATGGGTAAAGGTTATAGAGGCATCAACCCGGAAGCAAGGGTAACTTCAAATGCTTATAGTTCTCCTTTAGTAACAGGATACCAGAGAGGTGCTTTCCCTTTAATGCAGACATTTACATTTGGTTTAGACCTTAACTTCTAATTGAAATCAAGATGAAAACGATATTAAAACACAATAAAACTAAGATAGCGGCATTTTTGATGGCAGTAGGTTTAGCCTCTTGTCAAAAATCAATAGATATTCAACCCATATCAAACGTACCTGTAGATAATTATTACAGAAATTATAAAGAGGTTAATAATGCCTTAACAGGATGCTATAACGGTATGCAAGGTCCATTATATTCAGAATGGATGTTTACAGAGTTACGAAGCGATAACTCTAAGCAAGGCGTTCCTAATAGTACCAACGTGGTAAATGCAGAATTAAATGCATTGGATATGTTTACCTTAAACCCTTTTCACGAAAGAGTTTATGATTATTGGTTAGCCACCTATAATAATATCAGGTCTGTTAATTATGTCTTGAGAAGCTTAGGGGTAACTTATGAAAATAAGCAGATTGTAATAGGTAATGGAAGTGCTCAAATGACCCAGGCAGAAGCCAATAAAGTTGTTGGTGAAGCCTTGTTTTTAAGAGCCTATCATAACTTTAATTTAGTGCGCTTGTTTGGAGGAACTTTCCTGATGGATAAGCCATTTACACCACAGGAAGCAAAATTGAAAGACAAAAGTTCGGTACAGGACTTATATGATTTTATTATTGCAGATTTAAAAAAGGCAAACGAAGTATTTCCAAATATAGCTTTTACAGCTACTTCGGTGGCAGACCTGGGAAGAGCCAATATCTGGGCTTCAAAATCATTACTGGCAAAAGTTTACCTGACATTAGGCGGGACATATAAAAGCGATGCGCTTACTTTATTAAACGATGTCATAGATCATAGTGGTTATGGACTGTTAACAAGCTATGCAGATGTTTTCTCTATAACTAACGAAATGAATAAGGAAATTATTTTTGCAGTAAGGTATAAGGCCGGAGGTTTGGGTATAGGTTCTCCTTTTGCTAATTTATTTGCCCCTACAGGAAGCGGTAATGCGGTGGTGAATAATGATGGTAACGGATATAATTTTCCTACAGAGGAAATGAAAACCATTTATAAAGTTGGAGACAAACGAAAAGAGGCAACTATTGCTCAATATACATCAACCAAGCCCTACGTTAAAAAATTCCTTTCTCAGGTTTCTTTAAGATACGATGCGGAGAACGATTTTCCTGTAATCCGTTTTTCAGACGTTCTATTAATGAAGGCAGAAGCCATTGGTTTTGATGGTGTAAATGGAGAGGCAGTGGGTTTAATCAATAAAGTAAGGGAAAGAGCAGGTGCTGCAGACTATGGTTCCAATACAGACTTTACCTCTAAGTTTTATAAATATCCGGCTAGTGGAGCAGCAGCTTTGTCAGATGCAGAATCTTTTAGAAAAGCTTTGCTAAACGAGAGACGTATAGAGCTGGCTTTTGAAAACCAAAGATATTTTGATATTCTACGTCAGCCAGATGCTACCCAAATCATTAAAGACCATTTTGCGCTGGAATTTGCAACACATTATAGTAAAATAACGCCACCCATAACTTTGGTCGCATTACAGGCTAATGTTACTCAGGATAGATTGTTGTTACCTATTCCGCAAAAAGAAATTGATAAAAACGATCAGTTGAAAATTGGTCAAAATGCTGGTTATTAACATGAGTTCAGTAAAAGTAATACTAAAAGATATGAAAAGAATTAATAAAATACTTGTATTTCTTCTGGTGAGCATGGTAGTAATGTCTTGTAAGAAAGAGGATAAAAAAGCAACTGCTAATGTAAGTGTACAAGCAGATGAGTATATTTTTAATATGGGGAATAAGAAATTATCTCCAAATAGTGACGTAGAAGTAAATGTTAAGTCTGATGTAGGTGTACAGTCTATATACAGTTACTTAATCAGAGGCAATAAACCCGATTCCTTACTTGGAATATTTTTTCCGGAAGAAGAAGATAACATAAAAGACTTAAGTATAGTTTTTCCTCAAAATCTTTTTCAAAAACCAGATATGTCGCAAGTAAAAGGTATAAAAATGATGGTTAAAAGCTTAAATAATGCGGCTACAGAAGGCTTTGTAAAAATAGATGCTTATTTTCCTCATTTACCTAAATTATCAGGTTTTCCAACCAACGAAAAGTTAGATGATAATGATCAGATTGTTATTCAGGGAAAAGCCGAATCTGAAAATGGAATCACTAAAATTGAAATTCTTGATGATTCTACAGGGCCTTTTACTTTAGTTCATTCTATTGACAATTTAAACAATGCTAAAAGCTATGATGTAAATTACACTTATACTTATAGACCGGGAGCAAATAATGTTCAAATTGTACTTTATGATAAAGAAGACTTTTCTACAAATCATATTATAAAAATTGGAACAACACCTTACATCCTTAGAGAAGATATAGTTATGAACGCGCAGGGAGATAACGTAGCTAACTCTGTGGCAAGTTGGGTAAATGATTTAACCTGGACAACCTTTGGAAACTGTGATTTGCATGAGTTATCTAAAAACAGCTCAGATCCATTAAAAGACTATCAAAGAGTAGCGTTCCTTTTTTATGGAACAAGCAGCAATGCTACATTTTATCAGCCAGCAAATGCTAAATCTATTGCTAAAAACTTTTATTGTGGTAAAAATGCATGGGGAATACCAGAAAGTGATATTTCTACATTAAAAACCAGCAAGTTTAGGGCAATAATAAAAAATCAGAATGCGGCTACAGAAGCAGTTTATGCAAATATCGAATCCGGGAATATTTCAACTTTAGACGATACTTTTTTTATAGGTATTACTGCCCCTAGCTCAAGTCAGGCTAAATATGTGGAGAATCCGGCAGATGGAAATGCAGCAGACTTTAATGCTACTACGAGAAACCTGATTTGGATTAAAGTTCCCAAAGAAAATGGAGGAGAACTGAATGTAATATTAAAAGTAAAGGAAGTTGATTATGTTACTACTAATAACAAATTTGCTACCATTAAATTTGATATGTACGTCCAAAAATAAGTTTTATTGGCTATGAGGCTGTCTCAGATTAGTGAAATTTGTCATTCTGAACTCGTTTCAGAATCTAAAATATAGTTATTTAGCTCTGTGATAATAGATTTCCTAATATAGAGATAGGATCTGAGATAAACTCAGAATGACGAATTTTTTTGAGACAGCCTTATTTAATTAACCGTAAATGCTGAAACATATTATATTATTATCGATTCCGCTATTATTAGGAAAAGAAACCTTACAAGCCAAAAACATCACCGTTTCTTCTCCTGCCGAGCTTAAGCAAGCAGTTCAGAAAGCAATACCCGGTGATACTGTTTTTCTGGAAAATAAAGAATGGAAGGATGCAAAGTTGGTTGTAGAAGGGAAGGGTACAGCCACAAAACCTATCGTTATTGTACCCAGAAGTATAGGGAAAGTCATCATTACAGGGCAATCCTATTTAAAAATAGCCGGAGAGTATTTAGTCATCAAAGGACTTCATTTTAAAGATGGTTACACGCCGGAAAAGGACTTGATTGTTTTTAGAGTAAACAACGATAGGTTGGCAAACAATTGTCGTTTAACAGAATGTGTGATTGATGAATTTAACAATCCCGAACGCTTTAGAAACGAAAACTGGATAGTTTTATGGGGAAAGAATAATAGAGTAGATCATAACACATTTATTAATAAATTAACCGCAAGTCCGGTTTTAATTGCCGAACTGAATGATGAACGCAGTCAGGATAACAACCATAGCGTAGACCATAATTACTTTAAAGGTCGTCAGCGTTTTGGATCTAACGGAGGAGAAACGATAAGAATAGGTGTTTCCAGATATTCACTAACCCCATCAAGAACCCAGATTGTAGATAATTACTTTGAGCATTGTAATGGCGAGGTAGAGATTGTTTCTATTAAATCAGGAGAAAACAATATCAGTAGAAATACTTTTTTTGAATGCGAAGGGGGCTTGGTTTTAAGACATGGATTGGGTAATGTGGTGAATGGAAACTTGTTTATAGGAAACAACAAACCATTTACAGGTGGAGTAAGGATTGTTAATCCCGGGCATCGGGTAACCAATAACGTCTTTTTGGAGCTAAAAGGAACCGCATTCAGATCCCCGCTTTCTATTATGAACGGTGTACCAAACTCACTAATCAACAGGTATTATCAGGTAGTAGATGCCAAAATAGAAAACAATACATTTGTTAACTGTACTCCGCTTACTTTTGGAGCAGGTAAAGATGCCGAGAGGACCTTATCGCCACAAAGGGTAACATTCCAGAAAAACTTATTTGTAAATGCCAGTGATCCCGTTTATCAGGACGACAACAATGATGGTGGTGTAATTGTATCCAATAATGCCATAGATAAAAGTGCCGTTAGCAGAGAAGGATTTACTCAGGTAAAAATTACCAATACCGTAAAAAACGGAATTACAGTACCACAGGCTAAAAATTATGGAGCAGATCTTAAACAACTTGCGTTTATTACAGTAAATCAGGCAGGAGCCAAATGGTACAATACCAATCAGCAAATAGCTAAAAATAAAAATACCACAACATACATAAAAGCATCGGACACTAAAAAAATTCAGGAATTAATTAATAAAACCCATGCAGGCGATACCATTATCTTAGCAGAAGATGGTTTCTATAAGTTAGAAGAAGGGCTCATCATCAATAAACCTTTAGTTATAATGGCTGCCAAACATCTGAATAAGAAACCAGTGTTTGTAAATGCATCCTTCAAAACCATTCCGGCATTTATTACTATAGAAAACGGAGGATCATTAGAAATAAAAAATATTGCCTTTCAGGGTGCTTTTGAGAGCTATGGAAACGTACAGGCAGGAATCAGGTCAACCGATAAAGCAATGAACAGGCATTACAACCTGACGGTAGATGGCTGTGAGTTTTATGATTATAACGAAAGCTCCTTTGCAGGTATCAAAGCATCAAAAAATACTTTGGCAGATAGTTTGGTTATTAAAAATTCCTTATTCAGAAATATTTCAGGGACGGCGGTAAACGTAGCAGAGGAAAAAGATGATAGAGGAGCCTACGGAGCCGAATACACTATTATTACCAATACCGTTTTTACCAATGTAATGGGGAGTGCAGTAAATGTGTATCGTGGTGGAAACGATGAAAGCACACTGGGGCCTTTTGTAACCATAGACCATTGTACCTTTAATGAAATTGAAAATCGGGAACAAGGAACCGTGGTAAGACTAGTAGGGGTACAGTATGCTGCCATTACAAATAGTAATTTTGCCTATAGTGGACAAGGTGGCCGTGCCATAGAATTTAGAGAATTTAGATGGGACGAAATTCTGGTAGATTATTGTAACTTCTATAATGCAGGCAGGGTAGAATCTTTTTATAACAAAGTTTTGGGTAAAAACATTTATGAAATAGACCCTAAATTTTCTGATGTAACTCAATTAAACTTTAAGCCTCAGAATGAGTCTTTTTTGAAATTAAAATCAGCAGACGGAAAAACAATAGGCGCAACAATCCATTAACAATATATCACCATGAATTATAGACAGCTAACCTTCTCTTTTCTGTTATCTATAGCTCTGGCTTCTACAGCTTGTGCTTCCGGAAAAAATGCAGAAGAAATAAGTATCAATCAAAGTACAAAAAACGAAGGGAATACCTATACTGTGGCTTCAATTGCTGAATTTAATGCACTGAAACTTAATCCTGGAGATAAAGTTATCTTCAAAAAAGGGATATGGAAAGACCAGCAAATTAACATTAAAGCCAACGGAACCCAAGAGAAACCAATAGTTGTAACCGTAGAAAAAGCAGGAGAAACCTTTTTTACGGGACACTCCAATTTAAAAATAGATGGTAACTGGCTAACGGTTGATGGTTTTGTGTTTAAAGAAGGCTATTCAGAAAAAGCGGATGTGATTCTATTTACAAAAAATGCATCGAATAGCAGAATCACCAATTCGGCAATAATAAATTATAACCACCCAGACAAAACCTTTGATTATAAATGGCTATCCCTAAATGGCGAAAATAATAGGGTAGACCATTGTGAATTTACGGGTAAAACGCATCAGGGAACAACGTTGGTGGTTTGGCTGGCAGAGAAACCAAACTATCATCAGATAGATCATAACTACTTTGGTCCGCGACCAGCTTTAGGTGTAAACGGAGGAGAAACCATCAGGATAGGAACCAGTACCTGGTCTATGCATGATTCCTATACGTTGGTAGAAAACAATATTTTTGATAAATGTGATGGCGAAATGGAAATTATCTCCATAAAATCGGGACATAACACCATTAACAATAACCTGTTTTATGAATGCGATGGAACGGTAACTTTCAGACACGGAAATAACAATACCGTTTCTAATAACTACATCTTGGGGAATGGTAAGAAAAATACAGGCGGAATCAGGGTTATTGGTGAGAATCATAAGGTTTTTGGAAATTATTTACAAGGTTTAGATGGTAGTGGACTAAGAGCAGGTATCTCCCTGATGAATGCTTTAGAACAGCCTCAATTACATGAATATTGGCGAGTAATTAATCCCGAAATTACCAATAATATTATTGTAGACTCTAAAGAAGCCATCAATATAGGTTCGGGAAAAAATACTACCAGAGTATTGCCACCTAAGGGAGGCTTTTTACAGCATAATGATATAGTAAATACCCGTACGGTGATAAAAATAGAAGATCAACCAGAGGGAACAATTATAGATAATAACCGGACAGATGCAGCGTCTTTACCTACAGGTTTTGTGAAATTAGGAACTGATCTGGTAAAGTCAGATGGTATCTGGCAAAGGAAAAACGAAGTGAAAACTCCGTTTTGGAAAAAAGAAAAGATAGGACCAGTATGGGATACGGCTAAAAAGGATTTTTAACAGAGCTGGGTTTAAACTCAACTTTATTGTTTAGTAGCACCCTGATTGAAGGGTTAAAAAAACGGCGCTAAAATCATTGGTGAAACAGAGAAAGGACTTTGTTTGGTAAGCGATAATATCAATAAAAAATGGTATTTTTCTTATTAAGGACAGAGTCCTTGGTTTTTAAAAAGAGAGATGGATTTTATAGATAATCTTCTGTTTTTCTTTAACACAATAAGCTTATTTTTAGCCTTTATGCTATTTTGAGATATCAAATAAGAAATAGTAGTTTTTTGCTTTTTAATCTTTCATTTTAGTGTATTATTGGTTAAATTGGTTTTTCTAATCAATCTAAAGAGATTATTTCTCTAAAAAACAACATCTCCTAAAGTCCGCAAAACTCCGTTTATGCTGTATACTTGGCTCGTCCCTGCGCCGTAATTGGTTCGCCCTTGACTCTATACTTGTTCGATAGTTCTTCGAGAAATGCTTCTTAAAATGGCTTTTTTGCCGAAGGTTTCCCGAACAAGACTCGAAGAGTACTCGAAGAAAGATGCTGTAAGTGTTGGAACTGTCTCGGATCTGTCTCCTATCTGTCTTAGTGTTTACCTCTTAGTTGAATGTAGCGGATTTTGAAATCTACTTTTATTGAGAAGTATGGGGGAGAGCCCTTTGAAATATTCCAAACTGCCCTTCATTTTGTTTAAGAGTTTGCTTTTTAGTGGTTTATTTAATCAGCTCATGAAAACAGAGGGCTTTATCAGGTAGGAGGAAGTTTTTGGTTTTTAAGAACTCTGTCTCTTGATATAACTACTTTTATGAGAGCAACCCGTAGAATTAAAAATAAACCCTACGGGTGGTTCCTTTATTTTATAAACTTTTGTTGTTTTCATCTGCAGAAGGGCCATACATTCCTGGAATAGGTACATCCAGTAAACGCAGATAAACTGAAAGCTGACCTCTGTGATGATAAATATGGTTATTTACGATAAATCTATTGGCGGCAACTTTGGGTAAACTTGCTATCACGTGATCTCCGGCAGTCAGATCCCAGTTTTCCATCCATTTGTTGTCATCAAAGTTTTCAAGTGCATGTTTGCACTGAGTCTGGTATTGGTCTAATAAATCCAGTAACTCAGCGGCTGTTGTTGCTGTAAGGGGAGTATAATCTGTATGGAAGTTAAGCTTGTCTTTCCCGGTAATATTTACTGTCCATGCGGTAAGTTCAGTAATATGTTTAGCCAATTCTCCCAGACTCATAGATTTTTCATGAGGTTTCCAATCCCATTTATCATTAGGTATGCAGGCTATTATTCTTTTGGTGCTTGCAATTTCCTTTTCAAATTCTGTTAAAAAGCTTTGTTTAATACCCATATTGTTTTAATCTAGTTTAAAACAAAGATAAGATTCTGATTGATCTTGTGTTGTAAAATATAAGTTGTCAGAAGAAGAGGTATGCTGTCAATAGTATATGGCTCTGATGAAAAATCGTAACATAAAATTAAAAATATATTGTAATTAACTCTTAGTTTAGTGATGAAGTTAGATAGTAAATAGAATCGATTATATTAAATATAACATGCGAAAAACAGTGAAGATATTTCTTAATATATTATTAATTATGGCAATAAGTTGTCAAACATCATTGTATGCACAGTCACCAGACAAAGGGCCTTACTACAAAAATGGTGTAGTGGTATCTGCGCATCCAGAGGCTTCGAAAGTTGGTCTTCAAATATTAAAAAAGGGAGGTAATGCTATGGATGCTGCGGTTGCTGTACAATTTGCTTTGGCTGTGGTTTACCCTAATGCAGGAAATATTGGAGGTGGAGGTTTTTTGGTATACAGAGATAGTAAAGGAAATATAAATGCATTGGATTATAGGGAGAAAGCTCCTTTAGCTGCACATAAAGATATGTATCTGGATGCTTCAGGCAATCCGATAAAAGATAAAAGCTTGTATGGACATTTAGCACCAGGTGTTCCGGGGACGGTAGATGGGATGGTGAAAGCTCATGCAAAATATGGAAAACTGAGTTGGAAGGAACTGGTACAACCTTCTGTTGATCTGGCAAAAAGTGGGTTTCCTATTACGGAACAGCAGGCAGGCGAATTAAACGAATTGAAAGTTTCTCTAAAACAATATAATCCTTTAGGTACAGCTTTGGTGAAGGATGCAATCTGGAAAAGAGGAGATTTACTGATTCAGACAGAGCTGGCTCATACTTTTGAACAAATCAGGGATAAAGGCAGAGCAGGTTTTTACGAAGGGGAAGTTGCAGAACATATTGTGGCAGAGATGAAAAGAGGGAATGGACTGATTACTAAAAAAGATCTTGCTGCATACAAATCGGCATGGAGGGAACCGATTACGGGAATGTACAAAGGGTATAAGATTATAACTATGCCTCCACCATCAAGCGGCGGAATAGCGCTGATGCAGTTGTTCAATTCAGTTGCTCCTTACCCTGTTTCAAAATGGGGACACAATCAGGACTCAACCGTAAGGCTGATTGTAGAAGCGGAGAGAAGGGTTTATGCAGATCGTTCTGAGTATTTGGGCGATCCTGATTTTTATACGGTTCCGAAAAAAGCTTTGTTGGATTATGGATATCAGCAGCAAAGAATGAAAACCTTTTCGTGGAACTATGCTACCGCAAGTTCAGCAGTAAAACCGGGGAAACTAACCGGAAAAGAAAGTGAAGAAACTACCCATTATTCTATAGTGGATAAAGAGGGGAATTCTGTATCTGTAACCACTACTATAAATCTGGCTTACGGTTCAAAAGTAGTTGTAAAAGGGGCCGGTTTTTTATTGAACAACGAAATGGATGATTTTTCTGTTAAGCCCGGTAGTCCTAATGCTTTTGGTGTAACAGGAGGTGCGGCAAATGCTATAGCACCAGGTAAAAGAATGTTAAGTTCTATGACACCAACTATTATAGAGAAAGATAAGGAATTATATATGGTTGTAGGAACGCCCGGTGGTTCAACTATTATTACTTCTGTGTTTCAGACCATATTGAATGTGTTGGAATTTGGGCAGGATATGCAGCAGGCTGTTAGTTCTAAACGTTTCCATCATCAATGGTTACCTGATGAAGTGTTTATGGAAAAACAAGTATTTGATACAGTAACAGAAACTAAATTGAAAGAAAAAGGGTATAAGCTAACACCTCGTGGTGGTATCGGTCGTGTAGATGCTATCTTAAAAACCAAAAAAGGATATCAGGGAGGAGCAGATCCACGTGGAGATGATACTGTAGCTGGATATTAGTAGGTTAATTCTCTCTATTTCATAAGTCTATATCTGTAGCTTTAATGTTAAGCGGTAGTTTTATTTAACCAATCCAATATTACAATACATTAACAAATCAAAGGTTAAATTTGCGTTCACTAAAAAAGGTGTTTAAACATACAAGAAATGCGAAATAGAATAAATTGGGCTGTGGTTGTTGGTGTAATGGGTGTGTTTTTTATTTCGGCAAATTTACGAGCAGCTATAACATCTGTTGGACCAGTTATTTCCGAAATAAGTGCTCAGTTAAACATGAGTAAATTTCAATCGGGTTTGGTGACTACTATACCTTTACTTGCCTTTGGATTTTTGTCTGTTTTAGCTCCTAAACTGGCGTCAAAATTAGGTGTAGGGAAAGTGCTTGGTTTTGCTATGCTGCTTTTAACGGCCGGTTTACTGATAAGAATACAGGGAAGTATTGGTTTTTTATTTTTAGGTGCAGCTTTGATAGGGACAGCTATTGCTATGGGAAATGTGCTGATGCCTGCATTTATAAAAGATAGGTTTGTGGGGAATTTAGGTTTGGTTACGGGAATTTTTACTGTTTCTATGAATCTGGTAGGCGCCCTGGCTGCAGGATATAGTATAAAAATAGGACAGCTTACGGGCTGGGGGTGGAAAGGTTCTATTGGGATCTGGTTTATTTTGTCTTTAATAGCATTTTTGGTTTGGATTCCACAATTCAGCCAAAAAAATAAAACAGTGCAAAAGCTGGAAAATGAATCTAAAGAAACTTTTGGGAGCTTATTGAAATCCCCTTTAGCATGGTGCATTACTTTGTTTATGGGATTACAGTCTTGTCTGTTTTATATGCTGGTAGCGTGGTTGCCAGTTATCTTGCAAGATTGGGGGATGAGCAAAGAGCAGTCGGGCTGGACCTTTTCTTATGTGCAACTAGCTCAATTACCCATTACTTTTATAGGTCCCATTCTGGCAGTAAGGATGAGAAATCAGGCACCTTTGGTGTGGTTAACAGCAATAAGCTTATTGTTGGGTACTATTGGTATTGTATTTTATAAAACAACCTATATTGTTCCGTCTGTATTGGCTATAGGTTTTTCGGGAGGTTTGGCTTTTAGCTTAGTGATGATGTTTTTTGTATTGCGTACAAAGTCATCCATCAGGGCAGCACAGCTTTCGGGAATGGCGCAATCTTTTGGGTATTTAATTGCAGCTTGTTCGCCGCCACTTTTTGGTTTAATTTATGACTTAACTTTAGACTGGACCTATCCGCTTTTATTATACTTCTTGCTCGCTTTTTCCTTATTGGTTTTGGGTCTGATAGCATCTAAAAACAGGTACGTTTAAATCTTATTTTATCATTGTCAATGTTGACGTGATAGCTAAAACGTACGTTTTATAAATTATCTGTTTTTACTTTTTTTTAGTACCTCAGCGATATTTTTATAACCAGCAGATTGTGCATGCTGTAAGGCGGTAACCCCGTTTTTATCCGGAATGTTGATGTCACTACCCGCATCAATCAGTATACGGACAATTTCTACATATTTCTGACTCCCGTCGCCTAAAATAACGGCTTCAAGCAAACCTGTCCATCCTAATCTGTTCACATGATCTATAGGAAAGCCTTTGGTATTAGCTAGTAATCTTACCGTTTCAATATGACCGCGTTCGCATGCAGGAATAAGCGCACTGCCGTTATAGCGGTTAAAAACATCAAACCTGGTACCATGTTGCAGGAATAATTCAAGAAAATTAGTTAAGCCGGCTGCACCAGCATATAAAAAGGGGCTATCCAGTATATTGTCCTGTAAATTGACATCGGCACCGTTTTTAACTAACAATTCTGCCATTTGGTAGTTTTGCTGTTTGGTGGCAATTAACAAAAGAGATTGTTGGTTTTTATCTTGTGTATTAACATTTAGGCCAGCCTTTAATTCTTGCTCTACCTTGTCTATTTGATTTTTTCTTACAGACTCTATAATGTCAGTTTGTTGATGTGTCATAGCTGTCCCTGTTTTATTTTGACAATTATTGAATAGGATGATAAGGTATGCGAATATTATAACTTTCATGGTTTTATTCTCTGATATATCAATTGATAGAATAACTTACACAAACTTTTAAAGTTTTTGAAATGAAATAAAAACAAACAAATATCTTTATTTTATTAATGAGTATTATGAGAAAATTGTTGATAACCGTACTTACGCTTTTGTTTATAGTTGAAATAACTAGTGCGCAAACAGATTCGGCTTATGTTAGAGATAATTACACAAAACTAGAGCAATATATAAGTATGAGGGATGGAGTAAAACTGTTTACTTCAATTTATATTCCTAAAGATAAGTCTAAAAAACATCCTATTTTATTGAACAGGACACCCTATACTGTAGCGCCTTACGGAGCAAATGAATATAAGAAGAGTCTGGGGAATTTTCCTGCTATGATGTATGACGGGTTTATTTTTGTTTACCAGGATGTAAGGGGGAAATGGATGAGTGAAGGGGATTTTGAAGACTTGAGACCGCAGGTACTTCATAAAGGTAAAAAACACATAGATGAAAGTACGGATGCCTATGATACCATTGACTGGTTGGTCAAGAACATCAAAAATAATAATGGAAAGGTGGGAATGTACGGAATTTCGTATCCTGGTTTTTATGCTGTTGCGGGATTGGTTGATTCGCATCCGGCACTAAAAGCAGTTTCGCCACAGGCACCGGCTATAGACTGGTATATTGGCGATGATTTTCATCGAAACGGAGCACTTTTTGTGATGGATGCCTTCAGGTTTATGAGTACTTTTGGTGTAAACAGACCTCAGCCTATTTTGCCTGCTCAAGGCCCTAAAGGATTAAAGCAACCTATAAAAGACAGTTATCAGTTTTATCTAAATAACACAGTAAGAGAATTAAAAGAGAATTATTTTGGAGATAATATCAGGTTTTGGAATAATCTTTTTAAACATCCAAACAGGGATACTTTTTGGCAAGCAAGAGTAATATTACCTTATTTGCAAAAGGTAAAACCTGCTGTTTTAGTGGTAGGTGGCTTTTTTGATGCTGAAGATGTTTATGGAACTTTTGCTACTTATAAAGCTCTTAAGCATCAAAATAAAGGAATGAATAGTTTTCTGGTTGCAGGACCGTGGTATCATGGAGGTTGGGTGCGAACAGAAGGGGATACTTTTGGGGATTTAAGTTTTAACAGTAAAACGGCTTTAGATTATCAGCAAAGATTTGAATTGCCTTTTTTTAAATACTACCTCAAGGGAGAAGGGAAAATGGCGCCGGGCGAAGCTAATATATTCTTTTCGGGAAGTAATAACTGGCATCAGTTTAATACCTGGCCTCCTCAGAATATTCATCAAAGAAAGTTATATCTTGCTGATAATGGAAGGTTGAGTTTTGATGTACCCTCTGTGAAAGAGGGGGTTGATGAGTTTATTGCTGACCCTCGTAAACCTGTACCTTTTCAGGAAGGGATTATAGAAAATAGAAAACGGGAATATATGGTTGCTGATCAGCGATTTGTAGCTAACAGGCCTGATGTGTTGGTTTACCAAACTGATATATTAAAAGAAGATATGACGTTGGCTGGTCCTGTTTTGGCTAATTTAAAAGTGTCTACTACCGGAACGGATGCTGATTTTGTTGTTAAGCTAATAGATGTTTTGCCGGAAAATGAACCCAGGCCATCTCATGTAGCTAAATCTACGGTTATGGGAGGTTATCAGATGTTAATCAGGGGAGATATTTTTAGAGGAAAATATAGAGATGGTTTTGAGTATCCTAAGGCATTTGTACCGGATCAGGTGAGTGAAGTGAAATTTGAATTGGTTGATGTGGGGCATACTTTTAAAAAGGGACACCGGATAATGGTACATATTCAAAGTAGTTGGTTCCCTCTGGCCGACAGCAATCCTCAAAAGTTTATGAATATTTATGATGCAGTTAAAGAGGATTTTAAGAAAGAAACCCACAAATTATTTAGGGAAGGGGAACATCATTCTTATATTGAGTTACCTGTTTTGGAATAAGAGGTATCAGCTGCAAATGATAGAAATTTTAGAGATAGTATGAGTAGCAGAGTTTATCGGTCTGCATTTTTTTTCAAATCTGTGCAGACCGATAAAGTTTTTATCTATTATTTTGGGGCATAGAAAAGTCGAAGCTTGTTCTGGTATAGGGACCGGGAGTGGCGTGGTCTCCTACTGTAAAATCAAAATACACAACATTTACATGAGGAAGTTCTGTTAAAGAGTATGTGCTTTCTGCTAAAAATATTCTGGCTCCTGTAGAACCACTGGATTGTGTCAGATAGTCGGAGTTTTCTATTTTAACATAAGCGGTGTCGTTTTTTAAGCCTTCCCAAACTAATTTGTTTTCCGGATATTTTCTATTGATAGATTCTATGACGTTATCTTTTGTTAATATTTCGGAGCTATATATTGGACTGCGTTTCATAGTATATTTTTCTGAAACGGAATCCATCTCAGCAGTCCAAGGAATATCACTTAAGACATCGATGTTATTTTGTGTGGTGTCTAGGATGGCTTTTACGCTATCAGTACTGTCTGTGGCTTGTTTACGGTCGTTTGTACAAGCTGCGATAAATACGGCGACACAACCAGTAAATAATAGTTTTATAATTTTCATGGATGTGAGATGAAGTTGAATGTAAATAATACTTTATAGCTATAATAACAATAATTATAGAGTATGAGTACTACAAAATTCTTGCCATGTTCGGTTAGGCTCTAGGGCGTAGAAACTGCTACGGGTATTATTTTTCCATTAAAAAACTTATGCCCTGTAAGTGCAAAATCAGCAATATATTTACCCATTTCAAAAGCTTGTACAGGCGATTGATATCCCGGGAAAGCTTTTTCGAGCATTTCGGTTTGTGCTGATCCTAATGCCAGGCAATTTACTTTTATCCCTTCTTCAATCAGTTCCTGTGCCAGGCATTCGGTGAAATTATGTAAAGCCGCTTTGCTTGCTGAATAAGCTACTAAGCCGGGGAATTTAGAACTCCCCATATAACCACCCATTGAACCAATATTTAATATGTGGGAGGGGGTATCTAACAAATGCAATAATTCTTGTGTAATGCGGAAATGACCTAATACATTTGCCTGAAACATTTCTGCCATATCCAACTCGGTAGTTTCTTTAAAGGGCTTGTTTATAAGCGTACCTGCGTTGTTTATCAGTATATTAAATTTTCCCCATCTCTGCTGTATAAATTGAGTAAGTCCTGCATATTCATCGTTGACAATATCAAAAACAATAGGGAAGAATTTGGCTTCAGGATTTAAGCTATGTACTATTTGATGCAAATTAGATAGTTTTTCTTCAGATCTGGCTAAAGCAATAACTTCGTGGCCTTTTATAGCTAATTCAATAGCTGCCTCAAAGCCAATTCCACTGCTTGCACCGGTAATAATTATTTTTTGTAAGGGTTGTTCGTCTGTTAAAGAAGTTGTTTGCATAGTATTATTAAATGTTATTACCTGATAATTACTGGTTTTTTAGAATAATCGGATGAATATCAAACGGAAGTATTATATTCTATTTCTTTTTTTCGAAGTCTAAGCGAACAGAAAAAACATTGCTGTATATAGCATCGCTTTGATTACCTATGTTGGTAAGTGCATAATCAATAGAGAAATTTTTTAATCTGATACCTAATCCCATGTTGGGTTGAAAAGTGTAGCTCTCTTTTCCATCAAAATCTTTAGTTTGCTGAATGTTGCCAATACCGCCTCTTAGGTAGATTACTTTTTTGTAATTAGCCTCTAATCCAACAACAGGGTCAATACTTACCGGATCTGCCGCTACGAGTACATTTCGTCTACCGTCTGTAGTAAAACTGAAATTAGCTTCGGTGGTAACACCAAAATCTTCGCTGACTTTGGCATAATAGGAGGCACCTAAAATAAGGCGTGGTAGGGTAATCTCTGTTGAGTTTTTAGGAATGGTTTGCCCGGTGTATTCATATACTGTTTCAAATTTATCGGGATTGTAGGACCACGCATTAAATGTAGTGGTAATATCCCGACCTACAGCGGAAAAAACGAATCTTTTATATTTATACTGAGCACCTACATCGATTCCAAACCCCCAGGACTTCCCAAACTCTCCAACTTTTCTATGGACAATTTTGATGTTTCCGCCATAATTTAAACCGGAATCTTTTTTGTTTTTGTTTTGATGTTTTCTGGCGTAGCTAAACAGAAATGCATAGTCAGAAGCGGAAAAGGATTTTACCCTGTCGTAATTAATGTTTCCGTCGGCGTCAATTAATTCAGAAGTATCTGGAATATCATCAACACCAAATCTGATAATAGAAGCGCCAATTACCGCAGTATTGTCTTGTACAAAAGTAGCCATGCCTGCATAATCATATTTTGCAATTCCAGAAAAATAAGGTGAATGCATTAAACTGGCTTGGGTAGGAGTTCGCATGTTCATTAAGCCAGCCGGATTCCAATAGCTGGCTGTTACATCGTCTACAGACGAAATTACTGCACCAGACATACCAAAGGACCTTGAGCCTACTCCTAATTGTAAAAATTCATTAGAGTATTTTCTGGCCTGACCAAATGCTAAAGCCGGGCATAAAAACAAAGCAAAGAGAAGAGGTCTAGCCATCAATTAATTGTGAATCTATCTTGTCAAAGATAATCATAAAATTTTCCTCCAATTTAGAAATATAGTTTTTTATTGCAAACGTTAATTCATCTTCTTGGGTGTGTGATATCGTATCAGGCCATATTCTCATGCAAATTCGTTTAATAGAGTAGCTTATACTGCCTAGTTTAATGTAAGTTTTTAAATATTGTTCGGAAATAAAGCTATTGTAATATTTTAGAAACTTAGTGTGATCGTCAATTTTGTTTAAACTTAGAAAGTTGCATAGGATGTTTTTATCTATTTGATTCAGTTGACTATAAAACAGGTTAATATCAATAAGTTGATGTTTTAATAATAAGTGATCTAAGCAAAGTTCCAAACCGACATGACCAATAAAAAAAGGTTTTATAGCTGTTCCATGAAAAACCGGGGCAATCTCTTTTTTGAGCTGATGCTGGTGGTAAAGGAAAAAATCAGCATTGTGAAAAATACGGTCAACTTCTATGTGTTTTTTCCAGCCTTGTTGTATAGATTGTAATTCCCGAGAGTTTAAGTTGGAGGTTGGTATTTTCTCTGGAAAAATTTTCCAGTCTTTATCTGCATTCCTGATCAGATCGGGCAGAACAGACCCCAATATCTGATAAGAATCGTTATTGTTTTTATCAAAGTAATAATGTGAAATAAAGTTCATGCAATGTTTTTAAATCGGCCGAAACAATAATTATAGTATTCTTATATTTGCCGAATTACAATATAATAAATAAACGATTAAAGAGATGAATTTCGTAGAAGATTTACGTTGGAGAGGGCTGATCCAAGATATTATGCCCGGAACAGAAGAAGAACTTTCTAAAGGAATGGTTTCTGGATATATTGGCTTCGACCCAACAGCCGAATCTTTACATGTGGGTAGTCTTTCTCAGATTTTTACATTGGTAAGGTTTCAAAAAGCGGGGCATAAACCTCTGGCTTTGGTAGGAGGGGCAACCGGAATGATCGGTGATCCTACAGGGAAATCACAAGAACGAAACTTACTTTCTGAAGATGAATTAGCTAAAAACCTGAAAGGTATTCAAAAACAATTAGAACAGTTTTTAGATTTCGATTGTGGGGCAAATAGTGCCGAAATAGTTAATAACTACGATTGGTTTAAAACCTATAGTTTTTTAGATTTTATCAGAGATGCAGGGAAGCATATTACGGTAAATTATATGATGGCTAAAGATTCTGTGAAGAAGCGTTTGGAAAGTGAGGTGGGGATGTCTTTTACGGAGTTTACTTACCAGTTAATCCAGGGGTTTGACTTTTACCACCTTTGGAAAGAAAAAAATGTAAAGCTGCAAATGGGCGGTTCTGATCAATGGGGTAATATTGTAACCGGAACAGAATTTATCAGAAGAAAGGCACAAGGGCAAGCTTTTGCATTAACATCTCCTTTAATTAAAAAGGCGGATGGTACTAAGTTTGGTAAAACCGAGGGAGGAAATATCTGGTTGGATCCGAAACGTACAAGTCCTTATCAATTTTACCAATTTTGGTTAAATGCAACTGATGAGGATGTGAAAAACTATATTAAAATATTCACTTTCCTGACAAAAGAAGAAGTAGATGCTTTAATAGACGAACATGATAAAGCACCACATCTACGTGTTTTACAAAAGGCTTTAGCAGAAGATATTACCAGAAGATTGCATGGCGAGAAAGCTTTGCAAACAGCCTTGAAAACAACAGATTTTCTGTTTGGGAATGGTTCGTTGGAGTTTTTAACAACATTATCTGACGAAGAAGTAATTGGTGTGTTTGAAGGTATTGCTCAGTTTAAAGTAGAAAAATCAGCTATTGATTCCGGAGTGGATATAGTAAGTTTATTGGCAGAGCAAACGCAGATTTTCCCGTCTAAAGGCGAAGCTAAGAAAATGATTCAGGGTGGAGGTGTTTCTATTAACAGAGAAAAAGTAGCTGGGGTAGAAACCGTGATTACTACTGAAAACCTGGTGAATAACAAGTTTATTGTAGCGCAAAAAGGTAAAAAGAATTACTTTTTGATTATTGTAGAATAAAAAGTAAACTGACAGCAATAAAAGTAGGCTGTATCAAAAAAAAGATGTTATTTCGGGAACTTTGCCTGGAACGACAAATTACTTTTGATGCGGCCTTTTTTTCTGAAAGTTATTATTGATTTTTTTGGGTAGACTTTGTTATTTAGACAAAAATACATATATTAGTGTATAAATGTCTTGAAAATGGCAAAGCAACAATTAGAAGAACCCCTTGCAGATTATATAGCAGCCATAGATTTAGCTAATAATGCATTTATAGGGATTTTAGGAGGCGTTGGTCTTGGTAGCATAAAATCTGATTTTGATGTGATGGAGCTCACTAGGAAAGGACTTCCTAAAAAAGCTATAATGGCTTTGGCCAAAAAGATATCTTTTCCTATTCAGGAGCTTGCCAGAGTAATGCATATTTCTGAAAGAACTTTTCAACGTTTTGATGAAAAAGAGCTTGTAAAGCCAGAATATTCTGAAAAAGCCATTGAGTTAGCAAGGCTTTATCTAAAAGGTGAAGAAGTTTTTGGTTCTCTGGAGCGTTTTAAAACCTGGATGAAAACCCCATCTGTATTTTTTAGGAATGAAACTCCTGTTTCTCTTTTAGATACTTCTATTGGTTTTAGTTTGGTAAAAGAAGAGCTTGGCCGTATAGAACACGGTATTTTTGCTTAGATAGGTATGCTATTATTTAGATTAACTCGCAAAAGATATGCAGATGATTTAAGTGGTACTGGAGCAAGATTAAACGGAGGGAGATGGAATAGTATTGGAACGCCTATGGTTTATTTAGCCTCATCAAAATCTTTGGCGGTATTAGAAGTATTGGTTCATTTGCCATTTGAATTAATTCCAGAGGATTTTTATATGGCAACATATCATGTGCCTCAGCAAGAAATTCTAGAAACAGAGACGGAAAAGTTACCTGCAAACTGGAAAGATATTCCTCATCAAAATAGTACCAAAAATTTGGGAGATATGTTTATTAAAGATTCTAAATATTTTTTATACAAGGTGCCCTCTATTATCGTAAATGACGAATATAATTTCCTTCTTAACCCTCATCATCCATTAGTGAAAGAAGTAAAACTGGAAAAATTGGAGAGCTTTATATTTGATACAAGATTAAAAGGCTAATTGTATAATAGAGGGATTTGGGTTAGTTACCCCACTAATAAGTTACAACCTCTGATATCACTATTGTCAAACCGTCCTAATACTTCAAATGTATTGTGAGATAATACTTTTCCTAAATCTTGAGTAGCAATAAAAGAACAAGAGTAAATATTTGCTAAATCAATAACATTGATTCCGCCTGTTTTGTTATTAGTAAGTGTTGTTAGGGGATCATTAATATCACGGATGAGAATTTTCATCCAGTTAGGGCTTTTGAATACGCCTTTACCAAATGAATAGGCTTGAGAGAGTAATTCTGTCATTCCATATTCAGAATGGATATTTTCGACGCCAAACCCGTTACATAAAGCTTGGTGCAGTTCTTCTCTAACCATTTCTTTTCTTTTACCTTTCATTCCTCCAGTTTCCATAACAATTAGTTCCGGAAAATTGAGTTGGTGTTTTTCGATAAAATCCAATAAAGCATAAGTAACGCCTACCAAAATGGTTTTCTGCCCTGATTTTTTTAATCTGTTTAGTTTCTCAAAAAGTATATCGTGTTCGTAAAGAAGAAAGCCACTATCAGGATGTTTGCTTTGTTGAATAAGGTCGTCTATCATATAGATTAGAGAAGACCCGTCTCTTTCCAGATAATTGGGTAAAAGAGCAATCATGCAAATGTCTGCTATATCACCATAAAAATGAGCGAAAGCTTTTCTATAGCTTTTTATATACCAATCTACGTTTTGCACAAAGTGCTTACTGGTCTGAGTTCCGGTGGTCCCGGAGCTGCTAAAAATAATATCGGGGTTTGTGGCAGGTTTAATAATCTGATGCGATTTAAAAAACTGTATAGGTAAGAATGGGATTTGGCTATAATGTTTAATTTTGTTGATTTTTAGGTTGTTAACAAAATCACCGTAAACTGGGATATTGTGTTTCTGGAATTCGTAAACCTCAATTGCAACTTTATTAAATTCTTGTTCTGAATTGATGTTAAAAACAGTATTAAAATCTATAGCCATGATTTACAAAAATAGGAGATTTTTAGTTTTAAGCACAAACCGTTAAAAAATCATATAAAGAATGAGAAGTCCAATTAGTAAGAGCAATTAGAGAATAGAGCTGTTTGAAAAAACTATTTTTTAGCCTAATTGATTTAGGGATTTTGTTAGCTTATTTATGATATCCTTTTGGATATCTTCTAATCACAATTTTTATGGATTGAATTGATATTACCTGTTTAAAATTTCCTCGATCAATTGTAATTCTTCCTGACTGAACTCAATGTTCTCGGTACTTTTTAATGAATCTGTTAATTGTTCGGGTGAACTGGCACCTACTAAAACGCTGGATACCCGCTTATCTTTAAGTAGCCATGCTATTGCCATTTGCGCCAGAGATTGTTCTCTTTTTAAAGCAATTTCATTTAGTTTTCTGGCTTTTTCTATTTTCTCTGGTGTGGCATAGGCCTCGGTAAGAAAGCCATGAGGTTTTGCCAATCTTGAGTTTTCGGGAATTCCTTTAAGGTATTTATTGGTTAGTAAACCCTGAGCTAATGGCGAAAAAGGGATACAGCCTACCTGTTCGTTTTCTAAGGTATTTAATAAACTATCTTCTACCCAACGCTCAAACATTGAATATTTGGGTTGATGAATAATACATGGTGTACCTAATTTCTTTAAAATGTTTACTGCCTTTATAAAATCTGGAGTGTCGTAATTACTTAATCCTACATATAAGGCTTTTCCCTGTCTAACAATAAGATCTAATGTAGACATTGTTTCTTCTAAAGGCGTTGCCGGATCTGGTCTGTGGTGGTAAAAAATATCTACATAATCTAGTTGTAATCTTTTTAGGCTTTGGTCTAAACTGCTTACCAGGTATTTTTTTGAACCCCAATCGCCATAGGGACCATCCCACATGGTGTAACCGGCTTTTGATGAAATAAGCATTTCATCTCTGTAACCTGAAAAATCCGCCTTTAGGATTTTACCAAAATTGGTCTCTGCAGATCCCGGAGGTGGACCATAATTATTAGCAAGGTCGAAATGGGTAATACCCGCGTCAAATGCTGTTTGAATAGTTTTTTTGGCTGTTTCGAAATTATCTATATCTCCGAAATTGTGCCATAATCCTAAAGATATTTCAGGAAGCTTTATGCCACTATTTCCACAACGACGATATTTCATCGTATTATATCTGTTTTCCAAGGGATGATAACTATTCATGGTTTAGTTCAGTTTATACTCCAATTCTAAATTGTCTAGTTTAGCAAGTAATTCGTTGCAGATGTTTACTTTTTGCGAACGACTTTTC
This sequence comes from Pseudopedobacter beijingensis, assembly GCF_042678145.1. NCBI lineage: Bacteria > Pseudomonadati > Bacteroidota > Sphingobacteriia > Sphingobacteriales > Sphingobacteriaceae > Pseudopedobacter > Pseudopedobacter beijingensis. Next base: position 234,938 of record NZ_JBHUDG010000001.1, read on the forward strand.
ATATTCAACAGGATTCTTTCCCGCATATCTAATATGGTGAAATTTAACTTTTTTGTTCCTGAATAAGTGTTGAAAATACTTTCTAATTCTTTAGTTAGTTCAGCAGAAAGATGATCTATGTTCAATCGTATGTCTAAACTGTTAGACTGTTTTTCAAGTACGTCTCTTAAATCAGTAAAATCAGAAAAAGAAATTCTTGGTTTTTTGGAACCGTCTGCATTAGTATAATAAGAGACACTACCTTTAATTTGTAAATAATTGTTGGGTACCAAATGGTGTTTATGTTTGAGGTAATCGTCTCTGTAGATAGCAAATTCGTATCCATCATCGTATCCTTCTAGCTTAAAAAATGCCCAACCACGACCATCTTTAGTCACCATGTGTCTTACTGATGAAACAATACCACCTATTCTATACTGGAAATCTAAACCTTTATCAATATCATTGAATATGGATATATTGCCTTGTGAGCAGTATTTGTCGAGTACCAATTTATAATCATCTAAGGGGTGTCCTGAGATATAAATACCCACTACATCTTTTTCTTTGGCTAGTTTCTCCATGGTTCCCCATTCTTCACAAGCAGGAAGTGTTGGTTCCGGAATTTCGACTTCACTACCTCCTCCAAATAAACTTGCCTGTGATGAATTTTCGTTTTCTTTGTGTTTTGCGCCGTATTTGATGGCTTTTTCCATAAGTGTAGAGCCATCACCATCGTCATAAAAGTATTGTCCACGATGTGTACCTTCAAAACAATCGAAACCACCAGCATAAATGAGATTTTCGAAAGCTTTTTTATTGGCTGCTCTTAGATCTATCCGCTTGGCCAGGTCAAAAATAGATTTGTAATTTCCGGTTTTCCGGTTTTCTATAATAGTTTCTACAGCACCGGCTCCAACACCTTTTATAGCTCCCATACCAAAACGAATGGCATATTGGTCGTTTACTGTGAATTTGTAAAAAGATTCGTTTACATCAGGACTTAAAACGCTAAGTCCCATTCTTTTACATTCTTCCATAAAGAAAGATACCTGTTTGATATCATTCATGTTGTTTGAAAGTACCGCTGCCATATATTCGGCAGGGTAGTGGGCTTTCAGGTAAGCGGTTTGGTAAGCAACCCAGGCGTAGCAAGTAGAGTGTGATTTGTTGAATGCATAACTGGCAAATGCCTCCCAGTCTTTCCAGATTTTTTCCAGTGTCTTTTCATCATGTCCATGCTCTGCTGCCTGTTTAATAAACTTAGGCTTCATTTTATCCAGAACGTCTTTTTGCTTTTTACCCATTGCTTTACGTAAAACGTCGGCTTCACCTTTGGTAAAGTTTGCCAGTTTCTGGGATAAAAGCATCACCTGCTCCTGGTATACGGTAATTCCGTAAGTTTCTTGTAGATATTCTTCACAAGCATCTAAGTCGTAGGTAATGGGTTCTTCGCCATTTTTTCTTCGAATAAATGAAGGAATGTATTCCAGAGGTCCCGGACGATAAAGAGCATTCATCGCAATTAAGTCGCCAAATACGGTAGGTTTAAGCTCCTTCATGTATTTCTGCATTCCGGGCGACTCATATTGGAAAATACCAACGGTTTCTCCTCTTTGGAAAAGTTCATAAGTTTTAGGATCGTCTATCGGAAATTTGTCAGGATCCAGTTCGATACCGGTTCTATATCTTACTAATTTTACAGTGTCTTTGATTAGGGTTAACGTTTTTAACCCCAAAAAGTCCATCTTCAGAAGTCCGGCACTTTCAACAACGGAGTTGTCAAATTGGGTAACGTATAAATCGGAGTCTTTGGCAATGGATACCGGAACAAAGTTAGTAATGTCATCAGGAGTAATGATAACTCCACAAGCGTGTATTCCGGTATTTCTAACAGAACCTTCTAATACTTTAGCCTGTTGGATGGTTTCTGCGCTTAAATCACTTCCTAGTGCTAAATCTTTTAATTGCTGAACAGCCTCCATTTCTTCGGAACGTAAGACACTTTTTAATGCCTGATCGTCCATGTTGAAAATCTTGTTCAGCTTTAAGTTAGGGATGAGTTTCGCTATTTTATCGGCTTCAAACAAAGGTAAATCCAATACACGGGCGGTGTCGCGGATAGATGATTTTGCCGCCATGGTACCGTAGGTGATAATTTGCGCTACCTGACTTGAACCGTATTTGTCAATTACGTATTTCATTACATCTCCACGACCTTCATCATCGAAGTCAATATCGATATCGGGCATGGATACACGATCCGGATTTAGGAAACGCTCAAAAAGGAGATCGTAAGCAATGGGATCTAGATTTGTGATTCCTAAGCAATAAGCTACAGCAGAACCTGCTGCAGAACCACGGCCAGGACCCACGGAAACGCCCATGTCTCTGGCTGCCCGGATAAAGTCCTGAACGATTAGAAAGTAACCCGGATATCCTGTACGTTCAATGGTTGCCAGCTCAAAGTCAAGTCGTTCTTCAATGTCGGGCGTGATGACAGGATATCTTCTTTTGGCTCCTTCATAGGTAAGGTATCGTAAATATTTGTTTTCTCCACGTTTTCCACCATCCGTTTCATCTTCGGCAACCTGAAACTCTTCTGGTATATCAAATTTAGGTAGTAAAACGTCTCTGTGAAGTTTGTATACTTCTACTTTATCAACAATTTCCTGTATGTTAACAATAGCTTCAGGTAAATCCTGGAATGCTTTTTTCATTTCGTCCTGCGATTTGAAATAGTATTCCTGGTTAGGCATACCAAACCTAAAACCACGTCCACGTCCAATTGGAGTGTTTATTTTTTCGCCGTCTTTTACACATAATAAAATATCATGGGCATGGGCGTCTTTTTTATTGATATAATAGGTATTGTTGGTGGCAATTAGCTTTACCTGATGTTTTCTGGCCAGTTTAATCAAACTTTGGTTGACACGGTTTTCGTCTTCCTGTCCGTGACGCATTACCTCAACATAGAAGTCATCTTTAAAGGTTTCTTTCCACCATATTAAAGCTTCTTCTGCCTGAGCTTCCCCTATGTTTAATATTTTATTAGGGATTTCTCCGTAAAGGTTTCCTGATAGTACAATAATGTCTTCTTTGTACTGCTCTATAACTTTTTTATCAATCCGAGGTACATAATAGAATCCATTTGTGTAAGCCTTGGAAGACATTTTAGCCAGATTATGATAGCCATTTTTATTTTTAGCAATCAAGACTATCTGGTAACCATTGTCTTTTCTGCTTTTATCAGTATGGTTTTCACAAACAAAAAATTCGCAACCAATAATGGGTTTTATTATTTGTTCTGTAGGAGTTTCTCCTTTTTCTTCAGCTTCAGCATTTTTTGCCTGGGCAGATTTATTATGATTTAAAACATTGTTGACAAAATGGAAAGCTCCCATCATATTGGCATGATCAGTAATTGCTACTGCTGACATTTTGTGTTTTGCAGCGGCTTTTACTAAATCGCCAATAGAAGTGGTAGACTGAAGGATGGAAAACTGTGTGTGATTATGTAGATGTACAAAATCAACATCTGTTAAGTCCTGTAAAACAGTATCACCGCCATATTGTTGTTTTTCTTCATCCTGTATTCTTTTGCGTATGGCATCTGAAGCTTCTTTGAGGTTAACATGTTTCAGGCCTACAGGTTGTATAATTCCTGCATTATGCTCCTGGAATTTCAGGAAATAAGTTGTATCTACCTGAAGTTCCTCAATCGTAAAAACTTCTCTTTTGATTAGTTCCAGAAAACAACGGGTAGTGGCTTCAACATCGGCAGTAGCGTTGTGTGCCTCAGCAAAGGGAACATTAAATAAATACTGGTGAAGTTCGGTTAAGGTAGGGAGTTTGTAACGACCACCTCTACCTCCGGGTAATTGGAGTATATTGGCCGTAACTTCGGTACAGGTATCTAATACGGGCATTTTTGATAAAGGAGAATCTACTCCATACCGATAAAACTCGGCCCCCATAATATTGATATCGAAACCTATATTTTGACCAACTATAAATTTGGCTTTTGATAGCGCATCGTTAAATTTTCCCAGAATATCTGTAAGTAGAACCCCTTGTTCTAGAGCTAAGTCGGTAGATATACCGTGTATTCTTTCTGAATCGTAAGGGATATCAAATCCATCAGGTTTTATAAGATAGTCTTGATGTTCTATCAGATTTCCCAGTTCATCGTGTAGTTGCCAGGCTATTTGTACACAACGCGGCCAGTTATCGGTGTCGGTAATTGGAGCGTCCCAACGTTTGGGCAAACCTGTCGTCTCGGTATCAAAAATCAAATACATAGCAAATAGTTAAGCGGAATCTTAGCCGAAATTTATCAAAAGATATGATCCAAAATTACCCAAAAAAAGTGTCATTTTAATATAAGGATATCAACATTCTGTTGTTGATAAAGAAACAGCTCTAATAATGTGTTGATAAATAACTTGTTGTGTGTAGCCTATGTCATTATTAACATTTTAAGTGTAATAATATGGCTATTTCTTTTGATAAATGTGCAGTTTTACTAACTTCGAATAGTTAAAAAATTAATAGTTCTAATCTATATAAAATCATGAAAATTACTGTAGTTGGAGCAGGCGCTGTTGGTGCAACGTGTGCAGACAATATTGCAAGAAAAGAGCTTGCCGAAGAATTAATCGTATTAGACATTAAAGAAGGTTTTGCTGAAGGTAAGGCTATAGATATCATGCAAACTTCTGGTTTACTAGGCTTTGATACTAAAGTTAAAGGTGTTACTAATGATTATGCAGCAACGGCAGATTCTGAAGTGGTGGTAATTACCTCGGGTTTACCTCGTAAACCAGGAATGACCCGCGAAGAGCTTATTGGTACTAATGCTGGTATTGTTAAGTCTGTTACGGAAAATATCTTAAAGTATTCTCCAAATACAATTATCATTGTGGTTTCTAATCCTATGGATACCATGAATTACCTTACCTTAAAAACTTCCGGATTACCAAAAGAAAGAATTTTAGGTATGGGTGGTGCGTTAGATTCTTCTCGTTTTAAATATTATTTGAGTCAGGAATTAGGTTGTTCTCAAGCCGATTTGAATGCGGTGGTAATTGGAGGTCATGGTGATACAACAATGATTCCATTAATTAAACATGCTACCTGGAATAGTATTCCTGTAACTAATTTCTTAACAGAAGAGCAACAGGAAAAAGTTGTTTCGGCTACTATGGTAGGTGGTGCAACTTTAACTAAACTGATTGGTACTTCTGCTTGGTATGCTCCGGGAGCAGGTACCGCTTCTATGGTGGAGTCTATTGTGCGCGACGAGAAAAAACTGATTTCTTGTGGTGTGGCATTGGATGGAGAATACGGCCAAAAAGATATTTCTTTGGTGGTACCTGTGGTTTTGGGTAAAAACGGATGGGAAAAAATAGTAAACTTTAATTTGAGTGAACAAGAACAAGCTGCTTTTAATAAATCTGCAGATGCTGTTCGTAACATGAATCAGGTTCTTAGAGATTCTAATATTATTTAATGAATGTTTTTGAAATTCCCCTGCAATTGATCAATTTGCAGGGCGACGGCTTCCACCTTTTGGTGGAAGTTGTTGTTTATGGACAAGCCTTTAATCTTGTACTGGATACCGGAGCATCTAAAAGTGCTTTGGATAAGGACACAATTACTGCGTTGATAGATGATGATAGTCAGATATATCATCTGCCTGATAGACATGCTATTGGTGTAGGGACATCGTCCATGGAAAGATATGCTGTTATAGTACCAGAGTTTAAGATTGGAGATCTGATTGTTGAAAATTATGCAGTTCCGGTTTTTGATTTAACAACTGTTAAGTTTGCCTACGAAACCATGCAGCTACCTGCTGTTATTGGTGTGCTGGGAGGCGATATTTTAAAAGGTTATCATGCGGTTATAGATTATCAATCAAATATTTTGAGATTATTTAACTGATAATATGATATAAATCATGGTTTTATCCAATCGGTTACTTCAACTTTGTTATAAAGGAGAGTATATTGCATGAAAAATAAGATTGAAACAATGGACGATATTAAGTTATTGGTGGATACTTTTTATGAGAAAGTTGGAGCAGATAAAATTTTGGGACCAATATTTAATGATATAGCTCATGTAAACTGGGACAATCATTTACCGGTAATGTATAAGTTTTGGGCTTCTACCTTATTAGGAGAAATGGGATACAAGGGGAATCCTATGGATGCTCATTTCAAACTGAATGAAAAACAAAAGCTTTTGGATACAGATTTTAATATCTGGAAGCAACTTTTTATTGAGACCGTTGATGAGCTGTTTGAAGGGGAAATTGCTGATACTGCAAAAAGAAGGGCGGTATCTATTGCTGATTTAATGTTTTTTAAGATTCAAAATTACGAACAATCTGCAGGTATTAATATAGGGAAGATAAGAAAGTAGGAGCTATTACAAATAATAATAGCTTATAATAACTCCTTTTTGTATTTAAAAACTAATCATTGCTTTAATCACTCCATTTTCAGGATTTAACCAGTTTTCGAAATTAGCTTTTACTTCTTCAAATGTAGCTGTATGTGTAATATAGGTTGTTGGTTTTATCAATCCTTTTTTCATACAGTCTATTACATGTTCAAAATCTATACGGTTTGCATTTCTGCTACTCATTAAAGTAGATTCTCTTTTGTGAAATTCGGGATGAATAAAACTGATCTCGCCTTTTTGTAAACCAACCAATACATATCTACCTCCGTGTGCAAGGTACTGGAATGCACCATTAATTGCTTTTTGGTTTCCTGTTGCATCAATAATTACTGTAGGCATATCAGATTGTGTGATTTTTTGCAAACGTTCTATCACATTTTCTTGTAAGGAATTTATAACATATTCGACTCCTAATTTCTCCTGACAAAATTGTAGTCTTTTTTCGTTAATATCTAATGCTATGACTTTGGCTCCGGCTATTCTAGCTAGCTCCATAATACCCAATCCAATAGGCCCAGCTCCTAATACCAGTACAAATTCACCAGTTCTAACATCGGCTCTTCTTACTCCATGGGCACCTATAGCCAAAGGTTCTACTAAAGCTAATTCTTCGTACGACAATCCTTCACCGTGTACAAGCGAATAATCAGGGACGGTAATATATTCTGCCATGGCGCCATCTATATGTACACCACATACATTGATAGACGTACAACAATTTTCTTTGCCATTTCTGCAAGCGATACATTTACCGCAGTAAAAATAGGGGAGAATGGTTACTGCTTCTCCTTCTTTAAACTCCGGATTGTTGGTTGATGTTATCTTTGCTGCGATTTCGTGTCCCAGTCTTCTAGGGTAAGTGAAAAACGGTTGATTTCCACTAAAAGCATGTAAATCTGTTCCGCAAACACCAACCTTTTTTATTTCTAATATACTGTGTCCTTGAGTTAATATTGGTTTTTCAGTTTCCTGATATTCAAAAACTCCCGGAGTGGTACAAACTAACTCTTTCATCGATTTAAATTTGAATTAAGCCTCTTTTTCTCATTTCTTGCCAAAAACCATCGGGAATTTGTTTGGTTACCATGGCTATGTTCTCTTTTACTTTTTCGGGACGGGTTGTACTCAGTGCAATAGACTTTATTCCCGGTATATTGAAACCAAAGTTGAAGCAGGCTTCTGCTGGTTTAATATCAAAGGCTTTACAAACTTCATAAAATTCAGTTCTCCAGTTCAGCAGTTCTTTGCCTTTGTTTGTAGCAGGATCTACTTCTACGTAGTTATAAAAATTACTGCCTATTAAAAAACCGCCATTAAATACTGCTGAATTAATAACGGTAATGCCTTTTTTGTTAAGTTTTTCAATAAAAGCGATCAGTTCTTTTGGATGCGAGTGAATGGTAAGGCTGTTGGCTATCATCACCCAATCCAGTTCAATATCCTGAACTATACGTTCTATTGCTTTCCAGTCTTTAGAACCAATACCAATAGATTTGGCTTTTCCTTGTTTTTTAAGGTCTGAAAGTGCTTTGTAAGCTTCTATAATATCATTATAACGTTTTTTATGATCGCCTTCATTAATTGAAGAAGCTAAGTATTCATCAGGATCGTGAACTGATACCATGTCCGAATTGTATTCCCCCAGTAATTCATTTCCCTGCTCAAAACATTCTAAAATACCCTGATAGCTTATCTTTTGAATAGCATCATTTTTCAACTCTTTCCAGATGCCTTTTTCAAACGTAGGTTCTTCCGTGGTTAATTCTGTTTGATACCAACCTAATTTGTTATTGATAATTACATTGTTTGGAGAGACCCCAAGATCTTTCAGGCATTTTCCTAAAACTTCCAAAGACAGTCCTGCGCCGTATTTACCAGCGCTATCAAATACAGGTGTTCCGGGAGAATGTTTGATGCACTCGTTTACGATTGCTAATTTTCTTTCATAAGGTAATGCTTCGTATATATTACCTAAACCACTGGTTCCAAATATGACAGGTGGCAGAGTATGTGCATTTTCTTGTGACATGGATTTGTGTCAGATGATTATAAATTATAAAATTTTTGTGCATTTAAGCCAAATATCTGGTTTTGTTCTTCTGTGCTGTAATTAGCATAATAGGCAGTGACAATTTCCACGGCTTCCTGATATTTTGCAGCTACTAAACAAACCGGCCAATCTGAACCGTACATCAGTCGGTGTGTACCAAAAGCTTCGGTAACAATATCCAGATAAGGGGTGAAATCATGTCGGTTCCAAAACTGGTAATCTGCTTCGGTTACCATACCACTTATTTTACAGTATACATTAGGATATTTTGCTATTTCTTTGATGTCGACATCCCAACCTTCTACGGTACCTTTTTTAATAAAAGGTTTCGCAATATGGTCTATCACAAACATTTGATCTGGATTGGAGCGTACCAGTTCTGTTGCGGCTTTAATGTGTTGAGGAAATAGAAGGAGGTCGTAGGTGAAGTTATAGTTTTTAAGTTTTGAGATACCATTTTTGAATTCTTGTTGAAACATAAAGGAAGGCGTTTCTCCTTGTAATATATGTCGAAATCCTTTGACGATGTTAAATTGCTTAAAATGGAGGAATCTTTCTTCTATGTTTTTGTCTCTCAGATCAACCCAACCTACAACACCTTTAATGAAATTATTTACAGATGCCAGTTCTATTAAGAAGTTAGTTTCGTCTTCGGTTTGGTCTGCTTGTACAGCAATACAACCATCTATCTGGTTATGTTTTAATAAAGGAGACAGGTCTTCAGGAAAGAAATCCCTACGGATTACTGCCATCTCTTCATCAATCCAGGCATGTTTCTTCGGGTTGTATTTCCAAAAATGTTGATGCGAATCTATTCTCATGGTTTTATAAGTTAATTATAAAGAGCGCAAAGCTCTATGAATATTCTTTGCGCTTTTATTATGCTTATGCGTCCTGTTTTTTATTTACCTGAAAATGCTTTTACAGATTGTTTTGATGTTCCTAATCCATCTATCCCCAATTCCATAACATCTCCTGGTTTTAAATAAACAGGTGGATTAAAGCCTAAGCCCACACCATGTGGAGTTCCTGTAGAAATGACATCGCCAGGTAATAACGTCATGAATTGGCTTACATAGGATAATACAGTAGGAATATCAAAAATGAAATCATCGGTATTTCCATCTTGTAACATTTTATCATTTAATTTTAACCATAAGCGCAGATTGTGTGGATCTGAGATTTCGTCTTTAGTAACCAACCACGGACCAATGGGAGCAAAAGTGTCACAACCTTTTCCTTTATCCCAGGTTCCCCCTCTTTCTAATTGAAATTCTCTTTCGCTGATATCGTTATGTAAACAATATCCAGCGATATAATCCATTGCTTCTTCTTTGTCAATATGACTTGCTTTTTTTCCTATTACGAAAGCGAGTTCTACTTCCCAGTCCGTTTTTACCGAGTTTTTAGGGATGATAACGTCGTCATTTGGACCAACTAATGCGGTGGTTGACTTAAAGAATATAATAGGTTCTTGCGGAATGGCTGCATTGGTTTCTTTTGCATGTTTTGCATAGTTAAGGCCAATACATACTATTTTAGAAGGTCTTGCGATAGGAGAACCTAATCTAACACTATCTGAAACTACCGGAAGTTTACCATTGTTTTCCTTAACAAATTTTTCCAATCTGTTTAACCCGTCATTTTCAAAAAAGGTTTCGTTATAATCTTCTCCAAAAGCCGAAGTGTCGTACTTAATATCGTTAATAATGATACCTGTTTTTTCTTTTCCTGCTTCGCCGAATCTGATAAGTTTCATGTCTCTTAATTTTTATTGTTAACTGTTTAATTTAATAAAACCACCGTCAATAGGATAATCGTTTCCTGTAATAAAGCTAGCTTCATCTGAGCATAGGTACAATGCTAAGTTAGCTATCTCTTCGGTAGTTCCCATGCGCCCAATGGGTTGTGTTTTCGAAAGTTTGTCAAACATTTCTTTTTCTTTTCCCGGATAATTTTTTTGTATAAATCCATCTACAAAAGGTGTATGAACACGGGCAGGGGAGATGGAGTTGCACCTGATATTATTAGATAGATAATCTTTTGCTACGCTGAGGGTCATAGCAAAAACGGCTCCTTTACTCATAGAATAGGCAAACCTGTCACTTAAACCAACCCATGCGGCTATAGAGGCAATATTTAAAATTACACCGTAGTCTTGTTCTATAAATTTAGGTAAAACCTCATGCAGGCAATTATATGTGCCTTTTACGTTTACACGATAAACTCTGTCCAAGTCTTCTTCAGAGGTATTAACAGCATTACCAACATGGGCAATACCAGCACAGTTTACCAGGATGTCTACCTCGTTTATTTTTTTTACTACTGTTTTGATATCTTCCTGTTTGCTTACATCAACAGAGTGAACTACGGATTTGCCACCAAAACCTTCAATAATAGTTTTAGTTGCTTCGGCTTGCTCTAAACTAAGGTCCAGAATATGTACCAGAGCTCCGGCTTTAGCAAAGTTTTCTGCAATGGCTTTTCCTATACCACTTCCAGCACCAGTAATTATTGCAGATTTATTTTTTAATGAAAACATATTTTTTTGTTGATTCTTTACTTTGTGAAATTTAAAGACTTACACCACGTTTCCATGGAATAAAGTCATCTTGATTTAATTGTACTGCTTTTGGTGTAATTTCGCCACTGGCTACTTTAATACAGAACTCTAAAATTTCTTCTCCAACTTCTTCTATCGTTTTCTCGCCTCTTATGATAGTACCTGTGTCTATATCTATAATGTCCGACATCCGAGTTGCCAACTGTGTGTTGGTAGCTACTTTTATAACCGGACAAACCGGATTTCCGGTGGGAGTACCTAATCCTGTAGTAAATAAAATTAAGGTTGCTCCACTGGCAGCTTTTCCGGTAGTTGCTTCTACATCATTACCGGGTGTACAAACCAAGCTTAATCCTGGTTTAGTAGCTGGTTCTGTATAATCTAATACATCAACTACTGGTGAGGTACCTGCTTTTTTAGCAGCCCCGGTACTTTTTATAGCATCTGTAATTAATCCATCTTTGATATTTCCCGGAGAAGGATTCATGAAAAAACCAGACCCCACAGCGTGTGCCTGTGCATCATATGTTTGCATCAGGTGAATGAATTTTTTAGCTATAGTTTCGTTTTCGCAGCGATCAATCATATTTTGTTCGGCGCCGCAAAGTTCTGGGAATTCGGCGAGTAAAACTTTAGCTCCCAATGCAACCAATAAATCGGCAGTGTAACCTACTGCGGGATTGGCAGAAATTCCACTGAACCCATCACTTCCTCCACATTTTACACCTACACACAATTTAGAAATTGGAGCTGGTTTCCGGCTTGTTTGGTTCAATTCTATCAAACCTATAAAAGTTTGTCTGATAGCTTCTGCAATTAAAAACTCTTCACTTTGTGTTTTCTGTTGCTCAAAAACCAGAATAGGTTTATCAAAGTTTTGGTTTTTACTTTTAATGTTTTCAACTAAATCATGCGATTGCAGGTGTTGGCAACCTAAGCTAAGAATAGTAATTCCTCCAACATTTGGATGATTGGCATAAGCGGCAAGCAGATTACTTAAAACTTCAGAATCTTGTCTGGTGCCACCGCAACCTCCTTGATGGTTCAGAAATTTAATGCCATCAATATTTTTAAATACTCTTTTTTCTTTTTGTGGAGTTGGCTGATTAATAGATATGGATAAAGAATGGATGTCTTCTCCGTTTTTATAGGACTCCAGTATATCAGCTGTATATTCTTTGTATTTATCGGTAACAGAATAACCCAGATTGGTGTACAAAGATTCCTTGATAATGTCAAGATTTCTGTTTTCACAGAAAACGGTTGGAATAAACAACCAATAATTGGCAGTACCTACATCGCCATTAGATCTGTGGAAACCATTAAATGTCTTATCTGTAAACTTGCTTACATCGGGTTTATTCCAGTGATAATTAACGTTACGATAGTAATAAGGTTCTGCGGCATGGTGTACATTTTCTGTGTTCATCCAGCTTCCCTTTAAAACTTTATGTTGCGTTTTGCCTACCAATACACCATACATGATGATATCTCCATCTTCATCTATATCATTGATGAAAAACTTATGTTTTGCCGGGATATCGTCTATCAGCGCAAAAGACTCGTTTTTCCAATGGATTGGCTGTCCTTTTTGTAAATCCTGAAGAGCAACAAGAACATTGTCTTTTTCATCTAGTTGTATATACTTCTTTTGAGACTCCATGAAGGTTCTGTTATTTTATTAATATTTGTTTTCTGCGATTTTATGTCCTGATGATCCGTATAAAAACACGATAATGAAACAGATCAGAGGAACAACATAACTGTATTGTATATTAGAAAATAAGTCACTGATGTAACCAAATGCAATAGGTAATATAGCTCCACCTACAATAGACATAATAATTAAGCTACTTCCATATTTTACATTTGGTCCCAGGTTTTTAATGCCCAGAGAGAAGATGGTAGGGAACATAATAGACATGAAAAATGCAATGGCAATAATTGCGTAAATAAGGCTAATTCCACTTCCGAACATAACAAATAAGCTTAATACGATGTTTATGAGAGCGTAGATAGCCAGTAGTTTTGCCGGATCTATAAACTTCATCAGGTAAGTACCTATAAAACGACCAACCATAAATGCAAAACCAACGCCGTAACCAGCATAAGCTGCAGCTTCTTTATTAGACATGTCTAAAACCTCTACCGCAAACAAAATAAAAAAGCTTAATACACAAACCTGGGCGCCTACGTAAAAAAATTGGGTAATTACTGCACCTCTAAGATGTTTTATTTTGAGAATATCTGTTAAAGAAGCGGGTTTATCTGCTGTCTCTTCCTTTATTTCAGGTAATTTAATAAAAGCGAATATTATACCTATAATCACAATAATAGTCCCCAACACAAAATAAGGAAGCTTAACGGTGCTAGCTTCAGCAGCTAAAGCAGCATTTCTGGCACTTTCAGACATTAATTGGAGTTCTGCATCACTATAACCCTCTGCCATAATAATTTTAGCGCCAATAATGGGAGCTAACGTGGCGGCTAATCCGTTGAAAGATTGGGCCATATTCAGGCGTTGTGTTGCTTTTTCAGGATCGCCCAGAAGTGTTGCATAAGGATTAGCTGCGGTCTCTAATATGGTAAGACCGCAGGCTATAATAAATAGTGCAATTAAAAAAAAGATATATAACTGAGTGTTTGCCGCAGGAATAAAAAGGTAAGAACCTATAGCAAACAAAGTTAATCCACATAAAATTCCTGCTTTATAACCATATTTTTTCATGAGTATTCCGGCAGGAAAAGCCATTACAAAATAAGCTATAAATACAGCAGAGTCTACCAGTGAAGCCTGTACGGTAGAAAGACTAAAAGATCTTTTCAGGTGTGGGATTAAAACGGGATCAAGATTATGTACAAACCCCCACATGAAGAAAAGCATAATCACCATGGCAAAGGCGAATTGCTGTGATTTAGAATTTTGTGTCATCTAATTATTTAAGTTTGATTTAGTTTATTAGAAAAATATAATTCAATATTATTGAATTATATTTTTCTATATTGAACAAATTTATTGATTTTTACATCACATCCAAATTTTAATCAAATAATATGATACAAGTTATCAACAGAGCATTAGATATTATTGAGTTACTGGCAAAGGAGCCACAGCAAGCTAAAAGCCTGAGTGAAATAGCCGAATCGGTGAGCGTTCAGCCCAGTACATGTGCTAATATTATTAAAACATTGACCGGAAGAGGCTATATCAGAAAAATGGATAATCAGAAAGGTTATTTAATAGGAGATAAATTGCAACATCTTTTTGAAAATGGATTTCAGGAAAAACTTATTGAAAAGTCAAAAATTGAATTGGAATACCTAACTCAGAAACTAAATGAAAATACTTCTTTGGCAGTTTTGGAGGGTAACACCAGAAAAGTTATCTTAAAGGTAATTTCAGATCAGCAGATACAAGCGCAAACACCGGATATTAAGAATACTTACGATACTTCTACAGGAAGAGTGCTTTTAGCTATGGAAAGCGATGATGTCTTAAAACAATATCTTCAAAAATATGGTTTGCCTGAAAAGGGATTATGGAACGAAATTGTTGACGAGAAGACTTTTTTTGATGAAATTGGAAAGATAAGGGAGCAAGGTTACGCACTCATAGAAGATAGTGTGCAGGTTATAGGTTTTTCTGCTCCTATATATAGCAAAGATAAGTCGGTTGCCGCATTAAGTATTTACATGCCTGCTTTCAGGTATTCGGAATCGTTGAGAAAAACGTTGATTGAACTGGGGTTGAAAACAACAAAGAAAATTAGTGGTTTATTATAGGAAGAAAGTGTTGTTTAAAGTATGTGAATAATAAGTGAAAGAACTATGAATGAAATCTGTATACTATAATCTCCTGAAAAAAATTGTAGAAACTTTACAAGATAAATTTGACAGGATTGAATAAAAAATATGATTTTTAGAAATTACCTAAAAAAACTATATTTCCCCTATGGCGAAGAAAGAAATAGAAAGAAACTCATTTAATGAATTGTTGGTTATTCTGCTCAAGCTGGTATTTTATATCGTATTGATCTATTTTAACAACAACAAACCAATGTTGTACGAGAGTGTGCCTGTATTAGATAAAATAGGTTATTCTTTGATGATTTTTTTCTCGGCAAGTTTAGTCGTATCTATTGTGCGCTTTATTATTATCAGGTTATATATCCGTAGAAATAAGTTGAAAAATAAAGTGAAAGACAACTTTATTATAGGAATTAATCAGATAGAATCTGTACTAAATACCGTTTTTGTGATTATTGCCGTAATGTATTTTCTGGATATAAATCCGATAACGTTTTTAACCAGTATAACCATTGTTGCTGCGGCAATAGCATTGTTAACCAAAGAATACATCGCAAATATGATTAACGGGTTGATTATTATGTTTTCGGACAGATTATCTTTAGGAGATCATATCAGGATTGGTAACGAAGAAGGGAAAATACTGGATCTTACATTAATCAATGTTATTTTGCAAAACGAAGATAATGATATGGTGTTGATACCCAATTCAGTTGTTTTTAACTCTATTATCGTAAACCAATCTAAACAAAATGTAAAAAAGTTAACAGTTGATTTTGAGGTTGATATTAATAGAAAGCTTACCTCAGGGATTTTAGAGGAAGAATTTGAAGCTATAACAAAGGATTTTAAAGAATTTATTGTGGAAGATGGTCTTTCTGTGAAAGTTACTGCAATTAAGAAAGATTTTGTTCATTTTAAAGTGCAGGTTTTATTGCGTTATTACGATAAGTTGAGAGAGAAGCAAATCAGAAGATTATTGCAAGGGAAAATATTAGAACTTTCATCTGCAAAAGAATAGTATTTCTGATTAGAAAGGTGAACTTTTTTGTGGTGTTTTTGTTTTGTTAGTATGAAAAAAATCTACCTATTGTTGGCTCTTTTGGCATTTGTTGCTACACAGAGTTTGGCGTCTTTAAAGCCCTTTTTTGATAAAGAGGAATATCTTGAACTTTTAAGGATAAACAGGTCTTTTGGAGGAACGGAAATGAAAGACTCTACGCCAACCCCAAAATACTCAACTAAAATTTACCGTTCTCCGGAAGTAGGTCTAAAAAATATGTGGGAGTTGTGGGAGTATAATGGTGTGCCGGTAATCAGTATCAGAGGAACAGTAGCATCACCGGTAAGTTGGGGCGAGAATTTTTATGCAGCAATGATTCCTGCACAGGGAACGCTGCATCTTGAAAATGATTTTAGCTTTGATTACAAGTTTGCTGAAAATACCAACGCAAAAGTACATGTAGGTTGGGCTATAGGTACCGCTTATTTACAAAGAGATATTTTACCCAAGATAGATTCATTGGTGCAGGCAGGCAAAAAAGAATTTTATATCACCGGTCATAGTCAGGGAGGAGCATTGTCATATCTTTTACGTTCTTATTTTTACTATTTACAACAAGCAGGGCGTTTAAGTGCCAATCTGAAATTTAAGACGGTAACCAGTGCCGCACCAAAACCGGGGAATTTACCTTATGCTTACGATTATGAAACGATCAATTTTAATGGCTGGTCGTATTCTGTTGTAAATGCTTTAGATTGGGTTCCAGAATCTCCGTTCTCTATACAGACAATTCCCGATTTTACGCCAACAAATCCGTTTTCCAATGCAGATAAAGTGTTGAAAAAGCAAAAATTTCTGGCAAGGGTATATGGGAAATATGTTTATAAAAGTTTAGATAAATCTACCCGGAAAGCACAAAAGATTTTCGAAAAATATTTAGGTAATAAGGTTTACTCTCAATTGAAAAAACAGTTTCCCGAACTTAAAGAACCAGTTTACGAGAAATCTATGGCTTATGTAAGAGTAGGTTATCCCATTGTATTGATGCCAGATGAGAAGTATTTGAGTAAAAAAAAGGAACCATCTTCAAATGCTTTTGAACATCATAGTTATTGGGGATATTATCAACTCACAGAAAGGATGAAATAGTTTTGTAAACTGTTTTAAAAAACTTTTAATTTCGGGACCTTATTCTGGTTAGATAATGTATACTAAAGAGGAAGCAGCTGCATTAAAAAAAGAATTTTGGTCTAAATTAAGAGATGAGCTTGCCGGACAAAGGTCTGCGGATGGCAAAAAAGTGGCTTGGGTGAATTATAAAACAGGTGTACGTGATATTTATTTCAGGATGCATGCCGACAAAAAAGAGGCAGCAATAAGTATAGATATAGCACATGCCGATTTGGGAATCCAGGAACTATTTTACGAACAGTTTTTAGAGTTTAAAACTTATCTCCATAATATTTTAGGAGAAGAGTGGATTTGGGCTCCGCAAATACAGAATGCCTATGGACAATCTATTTCTACAATTTATAAACCGTTAGCAGGCGTTAACGTTTTTAATAAAAAAGATTGGAACAAAATTATAAAGTTCCTAAAACCCCGAATTGTGGCTTTGGATGAGTTTTGGTGTGATGCCATGGATAATTTTGAAGCATTAATGTAAGCCGATATTTTACTTTTAAGAATTGTATTTATATAATGAGGGTAAGTTTTGCAGCTTATTTCATAGTAGTATTATTTAGTAAAGCTTCCAATTTATGAAGTTTTAAGTCCCAGAAATTATCGAAATAATTTATCCATTCACGTAACTCATCAAAACCATCTTGTTTTAAAGAGCAATATCTTTCTCTTCCAATATCTTCTATGGATATAAAACCGGCATTGTGTAGTATTTTGATATGTTTGGATACGGCAGGACGGCTCATGTCAAAATTTTCGGCAAGTGAATTTATAGTCATACTATCTTTAGAAAGTAAGTAAAGAATTTGTCTTCTGCTGGGGTCTGCAATAACCTGAAATGTATCAAAAGGTTGCATAGTCAAATTATTTTTTATTAAACTGTTTAGAGAAACGTTTCCCAATTTTAACCCAACCTTTGTTCATGAAAATATATGCAAGATAATTTTTGATTCCTTTAAATCCTGTGTGTTCCAGAGTTAAAACCGTTCCACCATCCGTAATATCAATAGTCCAGGTTACAATAGAATCCAAAGAAGGAGTCTCTTTAGATGATCCGCCTTTCCACGAATAAATTAA
This sequence comes from Pseudopedobacter beijingensis, assembly GCF_042678145.1. Taxonomy (NCBI): domain Bacteria; kingdom Pseudomonadati; phylum Bacteroidota; class Sphingobacteriia; order Sphingobacteriales; family Sphingobacteriaceae; genus Pseudopedobacter; species Pseudopedobacter beijingensis. Next base: position 253,070 of record NZ_JBHUDG010000001.1, read on the forward strand.
CTTTTTGTAAGGAATAACTTCTAGCACCTCGCAATAGATCCTCCCGTCAAATCCTAATTTTAGTTTAGGTTTTGTTCCAAATTGAAATTGATGTCCAACAATAGGCTTAAAATCATTAGGCATCAGCCATTGAGCTAAAAGCTCAGAATTTGTTAAATATTCCCAAACTGTTTCTGCTGATTGGGTAAATGTGAATTGATGTTTTATTGTTTTTTGCATAATATGTAACTTTTGGGTTACTCAAATATACATGTAACTTTTGAGTAACCTATAGGTTTGAGATAATTTTTTAAAAAAATTATACCATTGTTTTTAGGTAAAAAAACTAAATTGATCCCAGTTTTTAAAAACTATAAACATGAATAGAAAGCAATATATATTAAGTGTTTTTTTTATATGGGGCATATTCGGATGTACGTCTAAAAGAATTGACACCCCACCTAATTTTAAGATAGCGCACCATACCATTATCAGTAAATTTAAACCTCAGGTAGACCCGTCTGTAGATATAAAAGTATTGAAAGAACAATATCAGAAATATCCAGAACGCTGGGAAACCGCATTTAAGTTTTTAGCAGAGACTAATCTGGATACTTTAAAATATGGAAGGTATGATCTTAGTAATGATGTATATGTAAATTACAGTAAAGGTAAAACCAAAGATTTGAAAGATTGTAAGTATGAACGTCATCAGCAATGGATAGATCTGCAATATATGGTAGAAGGAGAGGAGTATATGGGAAAAAACGCAGCTTACAATCAGCTAAAAGTAATTCAACCTTATAACGAGAAAAAGGATGTGGCTTTATATGAATATGATGGAAAGCCATTAGCTTTGGCAAATCCTCAGAATTATTTTATCTTTTTTCCTACCGAAGCCCATATACCTACTGTAAAAGTTGGAGAAATTAAAGAAACACGAAAGTTGGTTATAAAAATAAGATATAACTAATTAAATCTTATTTGTACGAAGAGTAATTGGTTAGACAAGAGAGGAGGCTGTGCCATAAATAAAAACAATAACATTTCGACGACTTTAGTAGGAGAAATCTCATTACTAAGTGTTTCTGAAAGAGATTTCTCGACTTTGTTCTGAATGATAAAATGATAAATTACTTTTGATAGAGCCTTTTCCGAATTATTTTCTCTTCTTTTTGGGTACAGCAGTAGCTTTTCCTTTCGCTTGGGTACCGCCACGTTTTTTATAGTCTTTATACGACGAATTTTTTTTAGGATATATTTTTTTGGATTTAGGTGTCTCATTAACAGAAGCATCTTCAGTGTTAGAAGAATCGTTAACCAAAGACATGATATGATCCAGTTCGTCTGCAGTAAGATATCTCCAGGCACCTAAAGGTAGTTTGCCCAAAGAAACATTCATTATCCTGATTCTACGCAGCTTGGTAACATGATATTCCAAATACTCACACATTTTCCTAATCTGTCGGTATAAGCCTTGAGTTAAGATAATCCTGAAAACAAATTCAGATTCTCTGGTAACTACACATTTTTTAGTAATGGTATCTAATACAGGTACTCCATTACTCATTTGTTTAATAAACTCCTGCGTAATAGGTTTGTCAACCGTGACTATATATTCCTTTTCGTGATTATTTCCGGCCCTCAGTATCTTATTAACAATATTGCCATCACTGGTTAAAAATATCAATCCCTCAGAAGGTTTGTCTAAACGTCCTATCGGAAATATTCGTTTAGGAAATTTAATATAATCAATAATATTATCTTTTACCTCAGTTTCAGTAGTACAAACAACACCTCTTGGTTTATTAAAAGCAATATAAACAGGTTTACCTTTTTGTTTGGTTTTCAGTTTAATATCATCAACCCAAACCTCATCTCCCGGATTTATTCTGTCGCCAATTTGGGCCGTATTTCCGTTAATGGTAACTCTACCTTCCTCAATTAACCGGTCAGCTTCCCGTCTAGAACAAATACCGCTATCACTAATCGCTTTGTTTAACCTCAAAGAATCGTCATTCATACAAATCAAATGCAAAATTTATCCAAAAGTATGAAAAGAATACGGTTTTGAGAGAGCAGACTTTCAATATATGTTTTATGTTATAATTTTTGTAGATTGGTATAAAAGTTGATTTCAGAACAAAGGACACAATTACATAACCTATGATTACATTTAAAACTGTTTGTATAAGTACCTTATTTCTGTTGTTTATAGATGTATCAGTTTGTATAGCACAGGATATTCAGGATAAAATTTGTGGGGAATGGATTACAGCTGAAAGAAACTTGGTAGTAAAGGTGTTTAGGAAAGCGGGTGATTTTAAAGCTAAAATTATCTGGTTTAAAAATGATGGCTCTAAGCCAGATATTACTGATTTTAAGGACGAAAGTAATCCGAATCCGAATTTGAGGGGACGGAAAATATTAGGTATGGACATTGTAGAAGGTCTTATTTTTAAACCCGAAACGAAATCATGGGAAAAAGGCAAAATTTATGATCCTTATCACGGCAGGTTCTGGGATTCATCAGCAAGTCTTACAGCAGATGGTAAACTTAAAGTCACCGGATACTGGAAATTTAAATGGATAGGTAAAACTTTAACTTTTGACAGATTGGAGAAAACCGAAATGGTGGGTAAAATCTAAGCTTTTTTCTGACTTATATATAAACCAAAAACAACCAGAAAAGTACCAATAAAAGTATAAAGTGTTATAGGTTCGTCCATTAGCCACCAGGCGTATAAAAAACCAAATAACGGACAAAGAAACAACCATAAAGAAGCTTTTACAGTATCTATTTTGAGCAAATAAAACCAGCAGATAAGTCCAATAACAGAAACTGCTAAACTTAACCACAAAGTGGAATAGATAAATCTATTGTCAAAATGTAACTCTTGCAAATCAGTTGTAAGCAGCGTAAAAGGTAAAAGAAAAATGCCTCCTAACATAACCTGCCAACCATTTATCATGATATTAGGTAAAGTCCATTTTATTTTTGCATAATATACACTGGCAAAAGAAACTGCAATCATACTTAACGATAACAAAATAAGTCCCACTGCAGTAGTCTGATTGTTTTTTAGTAAAGGAATAGTTGCTATATAAATACCCCCGATACCCATTAAAATGCTTATCCATTCCTTTCTGCTTGCTTTTCTGCCAATCATCCAGCTAGATATTAATACAATAAGCAGTGGATTTGATGAAACAGCCAAACTGCCTATGCCGGCAGCAGTATATTTCATGGCATAAACATATAATCCTAAATAAAGTGTTGTATTTAAAAAACCAAAAATGGCCAAATGCTTCCATTCCTCTTTACTGGGTGAAACGTATTGTTTACTGATAAGGGCATACAATAAAAGAACTACTCCGGCAATAAAGAAACGTACGTTCCCCAAAAAAAGTGGCGGAACAGATAAAACTCCGAATTTAGTAGCTACAGATGCAGAGGCCCAAAGCATGGCAAATAGAATGCCGATTGCGATATTTTTCATGAACAGGACAAAAGTAAGCATTGTAATGCTGATTTAATAACGTGTTTTTAGCATAGTTTCTTGAAAAGAAAGGTATCTTTGATTGACTTAGATACGAGGTTTATGAATTTTAAATTAGGAGAGTTTGTTCGTTTTATAGACGAAAACAGAGAAGGGTATATTACAAGAATTATTGACGAACAGATAGTAGGAGTTACAGGAGATGACGATTTTGAGATACCTGTAGCTATAAATAATTTGGCTCGGGTTCACGGGCATAGCACTGGTTTTGAAGATGATGAAGAACTGGCGATAGAAGATAAATTAGTTGCTCTGGAAAATTTTAAGGAAAAAGGTATTCATTTAGCTTTTATTCCGGATACGAATAAGGGTTCTCTGGTTCATTTTTATTTGGTTAATGAAACTTCTTTTGAACTATTCTTTACCTTAAATAGTTTGGCTAAAGAAGTGTATAAAGGAGAGTTTTCTGGTAAAATGGAACCACTTTCTATCACTAAAGTACATACAGCCGCATTATCGGAATTAGATTTATGGCCAAAGTATTTAATACAAGCTATAAGCTACACATCCTTAAATATAAAACCGTTGAAACCAATTATCACTGATTTTAAGTTTAAGGCTAAAGACTTTGCTGATAGTAAGAAAGATATTCCTTTTATAAAACAGCAAGGATGGCTTGTACAATTAGACGAACCGGAGCTGAAAATAGATGTTCAAAAGCTGAAAGAAAGTTTTTTTAATCAACCTAAAACAGAAAAAAAGCAAACGGAGAAACCTCAGAGAGAGGTTGATTTGCATATTGAAAAATTGCGGGCTGACTTTCAGTTTCTGAGTAAAGCAGAAATACTTGAAATCCAGTTAAAAGAGTTTGAAACAAAACTGGACGCAGCCATTTCGCATCAGTTTACAGATATGATTTTTATCCATGGAGTAGGAAATGGTATTTTAAAAAATCATATTCATAAAACACTGGGCAAACATCCGCAAGTAAGAACTTTTAAAGATGCCTATAAAGAGAAATTTGGTTATGGCGCAACAGAAGTTATTTTTAAAACATAAGTAACCAGCAGCATATATAAGCTGATTATATTACCTACAAAATGAACACAGAACAATTATCCGTATTTGATATATTTAAAATAGGAGTGGGACCGTCAAGCTCTCATACTTTGGGGCCATGGCGGGCGGCACAATCTTTTGTACACGAAATTGAAGAAAAATTACATCAAGTAAGCTCTGTAAAAGTACTATTGTATGGCTCTTTGGCAAAAACAGGAGTGGGCCATGGTACAGATATAGCAGCTGTTTTAGGTTTGAGCGGATTTGATCCGGTAACTATGGATGTAGATATTATTACTTCAACTATTAGTGATATCAAAAAACAAAATCTGTTGAATCTGGGAGCTAATCATTCTGTTGCCTTTAATTATGATGAAGATATTGTTTTTCTATTTTCGGAAAGTTTACCGCAACACCCTAACGGTATTGTTTTTAATGCTTTTTATGAAGATGGAACCGGTTTTTCGTCCACTTATTTTTCTATTGGTGGAGGGTTTATAGTTAAAGAAGGGGAAGAGAAAGAATATTCCGAATCTTCTTACGTAGATTATCCTTTCCATATAGAAAATGCCTCGGACTTACTGCATTGGTGTATGAAAACGGGATTGAAGATATCTGAAGTGGTGATGGAGAATGAGTTGGCTATTCGTTCAGAAGAAGAAGTCAGGCGAAAAGTATTGGAAATAGTTAGTGTAATTAAACAATGCGTGTATAGAGGTTGCCATCAGTCCGGCATTTTGCCTGGAGGCTTGGAAGTTGCTCGCAGAGCCGCTAAAATCAATAAAACTTTATTAAAAGGGTTTGATTATTACGATTATGAATCGTGGTTGAGAGCAATCAGAAATACGGGGAACGATTTTCCTAATATATTAAACTGGATTAGTTGTTTTGCTTTGGCAGTTAACGAAGAAAACGCTTCGTTTAGCAGGGTAGTTACGGCACCTACAAACGGATCGGCAGGTGTTATTCCGGCTGTTTTACAGTATTTTATCGTTTTTTGCAATGGTAACAGCGACGATAAAATAATTCAGTTTATGTTAACGGCTTCGGAAATTGGAAGTATTTTCAAAAGAGGAGCAACTATATCTGCTGCCATGGGTGGTTGTCAGGCCGAGATTGGAGTTTCATCAGCCATGGCTGCTGCTGCACTTACAGAATGTTTGGGTGGTTCGCAACGTCAGGTATTAATGGCTGCCGAGATAGCAATGGAACACCATTTGGGGCTTACCTGTGATCCTATTGGAGGCTTGGTACAAGTACCTTGTATTGAAAGAAACAGCATGGGAGCAATAAAAGCCATCACAGCATCGCAACTTGCCTTGCAAACCAATCCGGATAATGCTAAGGTAAGTTTAGATGCAGTGGTTAACACTATGTGGCAGACTGCTTTAGATATGAATTCTAAATATAAAGAAACATCAGAAGGAGGTTTGGCAGTAAATATTCCATTGAGCTTGCCGGAATGTTAATTCTTAGCAAATAAAAAATGCTTTTTGCTAACTGCTTTAAAAACAGTTATTAAAGAGAGAAAGTATTCGATATTGAAAAGTTTATATCAATCAATTTAAAAAAAATAGGCACTTTTGCTTCCTTACTTTATAACTGTAAAGAGTTTCAGGGGTAATATGTTTCTGTGTCCTTTGTGGTTATTTTTTTATTTTAAACTATGCCGAAGATATACCTGGCGTCTAAATCACCAAGGCGACAAGAACTACTTAAACTGATGGGATTAGAATATACACTCTATATCAGAGATATAGATGAAAGCTATCCTGAATCTTTAAAAACTACTGAAGTTGCCGAGTTTATAGCCAATAAAAAAGCAGAAGCTTTTACTGTTGCAGAAGAAGGTGTTATGATAACTGCAGATACTATAGTTGTAGTAGATAACGAAATTTTAGGAAAACCTAATGATGCGGAAGATGCTTTTGCTATGTTAAAAAAACTATCGGGGAGGAAACATCAGGTAATTACCGGAGTATGTGTTGTTGCCAAGGATAAAAAAACATCGTTTAGTGTGACTACTGATGTTTATTTTAAAACTATAACCGATACAGATATAAATTTCTATATAGAAAACTACAAACCATTTGATAAGGCCGGGGCTTACGGTATTCAGGAATGGATTGGAGTGACAGCGATTGAAAAGATTGATGGTTCTTATACAAACGTCGTTGGTTTACCCACCGAACGACTTTACACCGAATTGAAAAATTTTGGTTTTTTATAATTTAAGCTTGCTTTCAATATAGAATAAATTTAATTTCTGTTTTGAAAACACAATTTGGTATAAAATAGGTAAGGTAATAAGGGGCGCAACAACTTATTTATTGTTGATACGCCCCATATATAACTTATAACTTGATGGGTAATCAGTAGTTATTTGTCTTTTTCGGTAAAGATTTCTTTGTTTCCCGTAATTACGTTCCTGTTTTTTTGCATTACGAGGAGAAACGACAAAGTAATCTTGTTCAACATTCCTTAAATAAAGAATAATAGTCGAACTTTCTGTTTTATAGTTTTATTTCTGCCACATTAGATCCGCAGGTAAGCATACTATCTCCATAATAAGGGTTTTGTACTTTTTTACTGGAAGACAACCAGCTACCACCAGCATTATTATTTGCCATTGGGCAATTTTGTTCGTAAATAACACCGGTTTCGGGTTTGTTAGCCGTAAAGTAATTTACCAGTAAATGGCTCAATTTATCAAGAAGATTTCTTTTAGCTTCAAGATCACCAGCATCTTCTATCAGTTTTACTTGTGCACCAATCTCATTTTCGTTTACCTGATTTAAAGCCAAACCAAGATCTGTAGCTGCTTTTTTTGCCATATCATTATCACTAGCCACCAGTGCCGAAGTTAAACTAATATAACTGGTGTAAACCTTCCCAATATTCTCATTAGCGAAACTGATATTGTTTTCTGCTTCCTGCTCATGGTTAGCACTGTCATGTACATGTTGTAGGGTGTCAGTTGTAGCGTTTTGAGTGTTGGTGTTACCGCATGAAGCCAAACCAAGAGTGGCTGCCATGAACGAAAGTTTAAACAAATTGTTGAAATTCATAATGTAATTAATTTATTTTGTTAAAAATTTAATGCTCCTTTTTTTAATTTATATTCACTGTACAATAAATATGCACCACTATAGACTACCTTCTCACCATTTTTTAAGCCTTCTTTGAGTGTAACCACAAATTCATTTTCTTTATCAATGATCACCTTTCTAGGCTCAAAGGTGTGTTGGTCTGTCTGGATCCACACATGTTGGTAATGCTGATCTCTTATGACTGCATTTGTAGGAATGGTAAGTACATCCTGTTCGTTTATTTTATTGATGGTAAGCTTAGCCAGCATTCCTTCCTGGTACTTTAAATCACTATTATTGATTTTAGCTCTAATTGTGATGGTTTGCTGATTATTGTTTAGTTGCGGACTTATAAAATCTACCTGGGTAAAAATAGGTTTATCATTATATCCTGAGACCGAAATTTGTACAGGTGTTCCTGTTTTAATATTTTCAATTTCATAAGGGAAAACAGCGGCTTCTACCCATAAGCTACCCGAGTTTTCTACTCGGAATAAGGGACTTCCGGCATCAATATATGCACCTTCAAAAACGTTAATTTCTTTAACAATACCCGAAGTTTTTGCATAAACCGTAATAGTTGGATTTGTTTTTCCAGATGATTTTAATTGGCCAATTTGTTTTTCGTTAAAACCAAATAGCTTAAGTTTGTGTACAGCAGATTCACCCAGTTTTTTATAAATAGTCTCATTAGGAAATTCTTCGTGTTGTTTTATAGCAAGTAAGTAATCATTCTGTAAAGAAGAAAGTTCCTCGCTATAAATACTGAAAAGAGCTTGACCGTTGTGTATCGGAACACCTATTTCTTTGAGGTACAAATGATCTACACGACCTTTAAATCTCGATGAAACTATTTCTACCTGATTGGCATCTGTAACTAATTTGCCTTCAAGTTCGACTTTGTTTTTGAAGTTTCCCGCACCAACTTGCTGTACTTTAATATTGGCCAGTTTAATTTGTCCTTCGCTTAGCATAAGTACAGGGTTGTCCGTTTTTGTTACAGGAACAAGGTCCATTCCACAAATTGGACAGCTTCCTGGTTTATCACTAATAATTTCTGGATGCATGGGGCAGGTATAACTCTTTGTTTCCTGATGGTGCGAGTGGCTATCATCCTGTTGTTGCTCTGGATTACTTTGACAAGCAAATAAAATTAGTGTTAATGAAAATACAAATATGTTGAACGCTTTCATTCTCTCGTTATTTTTTATTGAAAATCCTATAAACCAATCGTCAGTTTAAAGGTTTAAATATTTTTGTTTTACTGATGAACAATAGTGCCTTCGGAATCTATTAAATAAGATGCATTTTCGGCAATTCTGTCATTTTCAGTTATTCCGGATTTTATACCTATCATATTTTTAGACTTATGACCATCTGGTATAACTTCTTTTGGTCGCAGGTTTTTTCCTTGTTTTACAAATACTACAGAAGAAGTACCTTTGTTAAAAATTGCTTTTTCCGGAATCCATATTCCTTCTTTTGCAGAGGAAATTACAGTTGCTGTTAATAACTTACCAACCTGATAGTTTTCTTTTGAAAGATTGATTTTTATAGTAGCAAAGTTCCCATTCTCTTTAAAATAAGGGATATAGCTAATAATAGGGTAAGCTTTATTATCAAGCAATATTTTATTTTGCTCTTTTACGGTTTTCATATCTTCAGCTGCAACAGAAAATTCACCCCATAAACTGCTGTTGTCATAAATTCTGAAAACAGTTTCTCCGGCATATACGTACATGCCTTGTACCGTTTGTAATGGCAAACTCTCTGAATCCATATCTTTAGCAAGGGGTTTAAAATCTGACAAATAACCATTATACCTACTATAAACAGGAAATGAATACATGATTTGCTTATTGGATAATAATGTATTGATCTGGCTTTGTGTAGCTCCAAGCAATCTGAGTTTTTGTATAGCCTGGTTAAGTAATTCTTTGTCTCCGTTTTTTTGTAGAAACAAAATATCTTGTTGTGCAGATACCAGATCCTGACTATATATATCCATTATTTTTTGTCCTATGCGGATAGGTTGAAAATTGTATTTAACATACAGCTTTTCAATACGACCATTTACAGTAGATGCAATGGCATATTGTTTTCTTGTATCATAGCTTACTTTCCCATTGAGTATAATAGTGTCTGAAAGTGCTGTTTTTCTGGGGTAAATTGTTTTTACGTCAGACACAATTACTTGGTTAACGTTTTCCAATAGCTCTTCTACATCCTTAGCTACTTTCATGTCTGCATTGTTATGCATAGGAACAAGATCCATAAAACAGATAGGACAGGTACCCTGTTCGTTCTTTACAATTTCTGGATGCATAGGACAAGTATATTTAGAAGAAGATGTACTTTTGTTATGTTGGTTACAAGAAGCCAACGTAACTGCTATAATAAGTAACATCAGGGCTTTCCAGTTATTTTTCGATAATTTTTTCATAGTCAATAATCAACTTCGATAATTTCTGTAATTGATTGATATAATCCTGATGGATTTTGTTTAATGTTTCCCAGCCGTCTATCACATTAGATAATTCTTCTTTGTTTTCCTGATAATCTAGCAATAAAGCATTCAAGCTTTTTTTCATATTGGGTAAAACGGATGAATTGTACTTAGCAATAATTTTGTTGGTGTTAATGATGTTTTTTTCTAAACCTTGAGCAGCTCCGATTAATGAATTGATCTGAAAGTCGCGTTCTTTTTGTAATGACTCAATTTCTAATTTATTGGTCTTCAAGCTAGATTTATATGATTTAGAAGACCAGGGAGCTATAGGTATACTTAGCATAGCCATTGCAGAATATTGTTGCGGCATCATGGAAGAGAAAGACGACATGTGGTCAAATTTTAGCGAAATTTCAGGATTAGCCTGTTTCTTGATGAGTTCGCTCTCTAAATGCATACTTTTTATTTCTGTATCGGCCATTTTTATCGCACTGGAGTGCTGGGTTAAAAAAGCTGTATCTATAAGCTGTTTAGGAAGATATTCAGAAATATTGCCGTCTTCAATATCAAAATTTAGATGGTATGCTCTATACATCAGGATATTAATATTAATCTTAGAAACAGCAATTTCATTTTGAATCTCGTCCAGTATATTTTCTGTTTCAGCAATTCTACCCTCTGTTTTATAAATCTGGCTCAGATTTCCTTTGTTATATTGATATCTTATCTCACCCAATTTTTTCATGGTTTTTAAGATGTCTATATTTTCTTTGAGCAAACTGATTTTTTGCTTACTAATAGCAATATTCCAGTAATTCTCTTTAGCAATGGCTTTAAGATCATTTAAAGCCATGTTTTTACGAGCTTCGGTTGTTTCTGATAACGAAGCGTAATATTTCTCTTTTGATTTATTGATACCAAATGTTGGAATGGCTTGTTCCAGCGAAAACATTAAAGAGCCTTTGTCCGCATCATTCATAAGCTTTTGACCAGGATAAGGAGCCATAAAGGTTCCAGCACCAATCATGGGAGCCATCCAGGCTTTAGCACCTTCTGTTTGGGCTTGCTGACTTTCTGCCTTATGCCCCAAGGCTTGTAACTGAAGGTTGTTTTTTGATATCTCAGCAATAATTTGCTCCAATCCAAGCTTTTCCTGAGCAGATACTTTTAAGGAAACTAAGCCTGTCAGAAAAATCATGCAGCATAGAAATTTAATATTGAAATTCTTAATGTTTAACATCTAGTACCTCCAATTTCCCGAACTTTTTCAGTTCGTATTCTTTAGTCATTAAAAATATTAAAGGGGTTACCAATAAGATATGGGTAGAGGAAGTGAGTACTCCTCCAATCATAGGTAATACAATGGGAAGCATTACATCACTTCCAACTCCGGTAGACCAAAGGACTGGCGTAAGTCCGAACAAGGATACGCATACGGTCATTATTTTTGGTCTTAATCTTTTTGCGGCTCCATGTATTACATATTCTTTAATATCTTCAGGGGTAATTGTTTCTGCTGAGTTACCTTTCTTTTGTACCAGTTGTTGCATGGCATCATTAAGGTAAATAACCATAACCACCCCGGTTTCTACTGCAATACCAAATAGAGCTATAAAGCCTACAGCTACTGCTACAGAGAGGTTAACTCCATAGAAATAGACCAGAAATGCTCCACCAATAAGGGCAAAAGGAATAGTAACCAAGCTCAAAAAAGCTTCTCTTATAGATTTAAAAGCAAAGTATAAAGCAAAAAAGATAATCACTAAAACAACAGGGATAATCATTCCTAGTGTTTTTTGACCTTTAATCAGTTGTTCGTATTGTCCGCTCCATTCCAGAAAATAACCGTTAGGAAGCTTTAGTTCTGCATTAATTTTATCTATAGCGTCTTGTACAGTAGTACCAATATCTCTGTCGCGGACATTAAACATAACAGCACCGCGTAAAATAGCATTGTCAGACGTAATCATTGGAGGGCCATCTACAAATTGTATTTCAGCTACATTGGCCAACGGAATAAGTCCTGCATCAGGAGAGTTTAAAGGGATACGCTTTAATCTGTCTATACTGTTTCTGTAATCTTCGGCAAGTCTTAATTGTATACCAAATCTTTGTCGACCTTCTATAGTGTTGGCAATAATAGCACCACCTAAAGCGGTTTCAATGGTCATATTAACATCATCAATACTCAACCCATATCTGGATAGTTGATCGCGTTTAATATCTATTTCAAGATATCTACCTCCGGTTACGGGTTCAACATATAAATCTTTTACACCTTTTACACCCTTTAAAGTTTGTTGAACACGTTCAGAAACCTTTTGTATACTATCCAGTCTTTGTCCGTAAACTTTAATGCCTACATCTGTTCTGATACCAGTTGCCAACATATTAATACGGTTAATGATAGGTTGTGTCCAACCATTTACTACTCCCGGAATTTGCAATTTACTGTCCAGTTCTTCTATGATTTTTTTCTTGGTCATGCCTTCCCGCCATGCGGATTTTGGTTTCAGCATGATAATGGTCTCTATCATACTTAAAGGAGAGTTATCTGTAGCTGTGTTAGCTCGTCCGGCCTTTCCAAGTACCTGTTCAACCTCCGGAACAGATTTTATAATTTTATCCTGTACCTGTAAAATCCTTTTTATTTCTGAATTGGAAACATCGGGAAGTGTTACCGGCATAAATAAGATAGACTGCTCGTCCAATGGTGGAATAAATTCTTTTCCTAAGCTAAACAACATAGGAATACTGATAACTAAAGCCAAAATATTGACTCCTAATGTTGTTTTCCGATGTTTCATACAGGCTCTGATAATGGGTTCGTATATTTTTTCCAGAAACCTGTTTATTGGATTAGATTGCTCGGACTTGAATTTTCCTTTCATGAAGAAAGATATCAGCACTGGTGCAAGCGTCACTACCAGTAAGGCATCCAATATCATGATAAATGTTTTGGTGTAAGCTAAAGGATGAAATAGTTTTCCTTCTTGGCCTTCCAGTAAAAAGACAGGTAAAAATGAGGTGATAATAATTACTGTTGAATAAAATACCCCTCTTGAAACTTGTTTACACGATTTTTCTATAATGGATAATCGTTCTTGATTATCTAGTTCTATATAGTCTTTTTTCTTCTTAGAGAATATATTCTTGAAAAATTTCAGCATTTCTTTAAGTTTTATGATTTATTCTCTGATGTGTTTTTCTCGTTAATTTCCTGATATCTTACAGACAGATGTTTGTAAGCATTTTCTGTCATAATAATGCCGTTGTCTACAATAACACCAATAGCAAGCGCAATTCCTGTTAAAGACATGATGTTTGAGCTGATATCAAATGCATTTAAAAGAATAAAGCTGCTGGCAATAGTTACCGGGATTTGTATGATAATTGAAATTGCGCTTCGCCAATGCATTAAGAACAGGAATACGATAACCGTAACCACAATAATTTCTTCTATTAAAGTGTTTTTGATAGAATTGATAGATTCTTTGATCAGGCCGCTGCGGTCGTATACAATATTGAAAGAGACACCTTCGGGTAAACCTTTGGCCACTTCCGTCATTTTGTTTTTTACATTTTGGATAACCTCGTCTGCATTTTCTCCGTAGCGCATTACTATAATACCTCCCACGGTTTCGCCCTCTCCGTTGAAATCAAAAATCCCTAATCTGTTCTCGCTAGACATCTGCACCGTAGCAATATCATTTACTTTAACCGGAATAGAATTAGTGGTTTTAATGGTAATACCTTTTAACTCTTCTATGTTTTTGATATAACCATTGGTTTTAATAATGTACCCAACATCACTTAGCTCAAATTTTCGACCACCAGCCTCATTGTTATTGGTTCTTACAGCTTTAATCACTTCGTCTAAAGAGATATTGAAATAAGTGAGTTTGTTAGGGTCTATACTGAGCTCGTAAGATTTTACGAAACCACCAAAGGAGGCTACCTCGCTCACGCCGGGAACATTTTGCAAACCAAATTTGACATACCAGTCTTGTATGGCTCTTTGTTCGCCCAAATCTATACTTTTGGCATTTAAGGTATACCATAAAATGTGTCCAACCCCCGTCCCATCTGGACCAAGGGTAGGGGAAACTCCATCAGGTAAAGTACTGCTTACACTGCTTAGTCTTTCTAAGACGCGGGAACGAGCCCAATAAGTATCTACATCATCTTCAAATATGACGTAGATGAAACTCATTCCAAACATGGAGTTTGCTCTTACATACTTTACTTTAGGTAAGCCTTGTAAATTGGTTACCAAAGGATAAGTAACCTGGTCTTCTATAATTTGTGGGCTTCGTCCCATCCATTCGGTAAAAACAATTACCTGATTTTCTGATAAATCTGGGATGGCATCTATTTTACTTTTCTTTACAGAATAAATACCTGCTCCAAAAAGTATACTGCCTATTAATAGTACTAAATAGCGATTTCTTAACGAAAAGCCTATAAGCCTCTCAATCATCTTCCTGAAAATTTTAAATGATTATAAAATTTGTTTAAATAGGGTAAGGTTAACCACAAAGCAACAGGTGAAATCTCTAAACGTATATTAACGATAGATTTTAACCTTTTGTGGTTAAATGCATTGAGATTCTAATTACGGAATTGTCTTAGAAGAATGTATAATCCTTCTTTGAGTAAGGGAAATAACGACTGATTGGGTTTTTCGTCGTCTTCGGAATCATCAGTATTGAAACTTAAAAAGCTAAGTATATAGCTTTTCAGAAAAACCAAAGAACTGGTAAAAGACGATTCCTTTTTAATGTTGGAGTTGTCTACTTTTACTGGGTTTTTAGTGGCTACCTTTGATTCTTTGCAACAAGATTTATCGTGTTTTGTCTTGTTACATGATTTGTCTTTATGACAATCTTTTTTTGAACTCTCTTTTTGTGATTCTTTGTTTTTATCGCAGCAAGAGTGATTGTTTTGTTGTTGCAGACTTACGGTTTTTAGTTCATCTGAACAGAAATGAAGATTCAAGGTCATCCCTGTTGATGCTATAAACACCAGAGCGATTAAAAATAGAGTTAATATTTTGTGACCTAATTTCATTATTGGCAAATCTAAAAATATTTGATCAGAAATGAAATAGCTTGTTATCTGTAATGTTTTTATTACAATAGTTTGATGATATCAGAGATACATATGTAGAATATGCCTTGTCTGATATCAATACTATTTTTAAAAATATATTTACATGCTATTTTACCTGATATCTGTAAATTCCTCTACCGATATTTCCATCAATATCCAGCCCCTCTATAACCACTTTATAAGTGCCTTTTCCATCTGCATTGAAATATTCCAGGGCAGCTTTTCCTTCTTTATTAGTATTTACTACAGGATTCCAATAAACAGTAGTTCTTAAATCTTCTGGTTGTGTAGGTGTTCTTGGTCCTGTATATTTTGGCGTATAGAAATGTCGCTCCACGGAATACCCCTTAGGTTTATATGTTAAAACATTAGCCGGAGGAAAAAGATCTTTTATTTGATCTTTACTTAAAGGTGTTGATTTTATTTCCTTTAAGTTGACAACCAATACACCTAAAGTATTTGATCTTCTGTTGATACCACTTAACCCGTCGTTATTGAAAACCTCGATAGACTCTATTCCGTTAGCATCTAAACTGGTTAGATAGTTTACGTCTACAGGCATACCATTTACATAAACTTCTATAGGAACTCTTGTTCCCTGATTATAGGCTCTTGTAAGATATAGCATGTTATCCACGTAAGTAATTCCCGATCCGGCTAAACAGTTTAAAATGTTTGCACAGCCTTGCAATTGGTCTCCGGTAGTGAGCCTATCAGCCATGAAGTTTAATCCTGATAATGCAGAGTGATCCAGATGACTTGGTTTTTTCTCTGTAACAGCTGCTTTAACCACAACTTCTTTAAGCATAAATGCACTACTATATTGCAACTTGCTGTTTTTTAGATAAGTATTTAAAGTACTGTCTATATTTAGTATTTCGTCAGGTTTATTCGTATTCGAATAAACGGCAGGGTAGGGTTCGCCATCAACCATAATTCGGATATCTTTTGCCGAATTAACGTTGTTTCTGGCATTGATGATAACTTCTGATGAATCTTTGAATACAACATTGGAGAATTTGAATTTTCCGTCTTTGTCAGTCATAGTAGGAGACGAGAAGTGCTTATCTGGTATTTGTAGCAATAATCTTGCTTTTTCCCATGTCATTCCGTTAGCTCTGCGTATGGTACCTGTTATGTCTATTCCCTGTTCAGGTAAATAAGTCACATGAGGGTATTTATTCTGAATGGCATCTTTGAAGGTAAACTTACGGTAACCTTGGGTAAGCATTAGCAAATCTAAGTCGTTTTCCTTTTTTGAATTGGGTTGGTTAAAGTAATAATTAGGTTTTTCTATATAACCCGACAGATCAGAAGTAAGCAATAAGTTACTTAAAATGGTGGTTTCGGTATCTTCATTGGAAGGCACCTTGCTTTCATCTATTACCGCAATAGAGAAGTTTCCTTCTTTTACATCACTATCATTATTGGTAGTAAAATTTAATTTAACTTTTTGCCGTCCTTTATATTCAGTAGCGTCAGATCCTATTTTAATATTCAGTAGATCTTTCCTTTGTATAAAGGTGAGCCTTTCACTTATAG
Source organism: Pseudopedobacter beijingensis (assembly GCF_042678145.1). Taxonomy (NCBI): domain Bacteria; kingdom Pseudomonadati; phylum Bacteroidota; class Sphingobacteriia; order Sphingobacteriales; family Sphingobacteriaceae; genus Pseudopedobacter; species Pseudopedobacter beijingensis. Next base: position 269,800 of record NZ_JBHUDG010000001.1, read on the forward strand.
GTGTGCCATTGGAAGATAACAAGGTTACCTGAATAATGCCCGAAGGGAATTTGTCTTTTGGGATATCTGCCGTAAAGCTCTGTGATTTAATAATGCTTTGTGCTGCGTAATATACTATTCCCGCATTTTGCGCTACAATGTAAAAACCCTTGTTTTTATTAGTATCAAAATATTCTTTATTGGCGCTGATTTTTAGAATGACATTGTCTTTATTCTGTGCTACGGCAATATTCATTCCCGACCGTTTTACAGGAGAAAGGGGATAGGTTTTAGAACTTCCATCGTTGAAAGTTACCAGTGCTTTGTATTCGTTACCCGGTTCTGGGGTAAAAGTTATCATGCCCATTCCTAAATGTTGTGAGCTTGATTCTGTTATTGATTTTCCGTTTTTATCACTAATAGCAACTTTTACATTGGTACCCAAACCATCGGATGTAATTGCTTTAAATGCAACTTTAGAGGGAATTTCTCCAATTAAATCTCCGCCTTCGGGAAAAAACTGAATATCATATTCCAAAACGGATTTTTTTAAGGGAAATGTAGATGTTACGTTGCCCGCTGAACTCCCTGTTTCTATAATGGTAATCAATTGTGCTCGGCTGACATCTACTTTGGATGATGCACTGAAGTTAACATTAAGATAACCGGCATTATCCGTGTTGCTTTTTCCTCGAGCAACTCTTTCATAATCTGCAATAACCTCCCAGCTTACTTTTTTGTTCATCAGAGGAATGCCTTTATCATTTTTATATTGTACTCTGGCACTCACTTTAGACCCTTTATCATTTACGGTTCCACTAACGAAATTGATATGGGTATAAACATCTTTATTCAGAGCATCGCCAACATAGATGTTTTTTCTGAAAAAATACGAAGGGTCAAAGTTAAGCATCCATTTAGTGTATGCTCTCAATTGATAATTCTCTTGTTTGAATTTTTGGGTGTATAGGGGAATGTTTCCTGTAGCTATGGAATTAGTGATTGGTATTTTTAAAGATTCTACCAATGAGTCTTTACTGCTGATGACATCAACATAAAGAATTTTACTTAATGGAGAAGGAGACCTTTGCTCTAAAGTCAGATAGGCTTTAAACCATATAGTGTCGCCAATAGCGTAATAAGGTTTGTCAAAATGCAGATGCACTTTTTCTGTAGGATAATCATGAAAAAGTTTGCCCTTCTTCTCTAAGATAGTATTTAAAGGAATACTGTCTGTTTGTGCATATATGTAATTGGATGATAAGAGTACAGCAAATAATAGAAGTTTAATGTATTTCATCTGTTTATTCTGTTTAATTTATAGGTAAACAGCATTTATGTTTACCATTATTGAGCTTCTTCTATGGTACGACCTTCATTTATGCATTATAATGCTTTATACCATTTGAAAGTGTTAAATATATTTAAAATATAGATGCAGAGCTAAGTTTTAACAAATTTTAATGCAAGGGCAAGCGTGAGGGAAGGGGAGGTGGGTTTTGTTTGTTTTGAAAATATGTTTTTTATTTGAAAATATTGTTGTATATTCGGTTACGTACACAGTGTTAAGTTGTAACCAAATGAACCTTTATTCTGACGATGATCTTATTGGCTGCGTTGTGCATGGAGATAAACTGGCTTTTAACGAAATATATAAACGTTATTGGGCTGTTTTATATAGACATGCCAAAAGAATGGTGAAATCTGATGATGAGGCACAGGATATTATTCAGGATATTTTCGAGTACTTATGGAGAAAGAGAGAGTCGCTGGATATAAAGACTTCAGTATCTTCCTATCTATATTCAGCTGTTAGGTATAAAGTGTTTGATTTGATTGATAAGGGCAAGGTTAGAAATAATTATATTGAGGCATTAGGAAGCTTTATTGCTAACGAAACCTATACAATTGATCACCTTATTATAGAAAAAGAGCTTGCTTTCTTGATAGAAAAAGAGGTTAGCTTTTTACCTAAGAAAATGAGAGAAGTATTTGAGTTGAGCAGAAAGGAACATTTAACCCATAAAGAAATAGCAGAAAAGCTTTCATTATCAGATCAGACAGTAAAAAAACAAATTCATAAAGCACTTAAGATTCTGAAACCTAAATTTGGTATATTTATGTGGTGTTACATTATTGTTAAATTTTTTATATAAAAAAGTACCCCCTTCCTTATCGTTAACCTACATATCTAAAAAGCACAGGCTATATAGATATGGAAAACGAAAAAATCAAGAAATTGGTTCATAAATATCTTCGAGGAGAGTGTAGTGATGAAGAAAAGCAAATTTTAGAAACTTGGTATAATCAGCAAGTATCCAAAGAAGCTATTTCAGATGAAATTAATTATCAGTTTTTAGAACAACATATCTGGAATAAATTAGATCTGGAAGAATCAAAAAAGATTCGAAAAATAAAATATATTCCTTTTGTAGCAGCTGCGTTAGCATTGATGGTTTCTTTTTCTGCCATCTATACGTTTGTTGTTAAATATAACTTTAAATCACAAGAAATTGTCATTGTTCCTGGTTCTAGTGCTGCTAAGTTATCTTTTTCAGACGGTACAGAAATTGATCTCAATGAATTAACTAATGGAGAAAGGATAGCTATTGGACATGTCAATCTATATAAAAATAAGGACGGAGAACTGATTTATAAAGCAAAAGAATCAAAAGAAAATCTTTTTAGTGTTCTTGAGACCCCCAAGGGAGGACAATACCAAATTGAGCTGACAGATGGTACCAAAGCATGGCTAAATGCAACCTCATCTATAAAGTTTCCTTCAAATTTCGGGAAAAATGAGCGTTTAGTCGAAATCACGGGCGAGGTTTATTTTGAGGTGGTAAAAGACTCCAGAAGGCCTTTTAAGGTAAAGACTACGGGACAACTGATAGAGGTTTTAGGAACACACTTCAATGTTAATGCTTATCATGATGAGCCTAACCAAGTAACAACGCTACTGGAAGGGGCCGTAAAAATAGATGCTTTCCGTAAAAGCTATTTACTAAAACCTAGTCAGCAGCTAAACCTTCATCCAAATGGAAAAGTATCGGTATCTGATGTATTGGCGGAAGAAGCCATAGCCTGGAAAAATGGTGTTTTTCAATTTAGTGATGAAAACGTTTCCAGTATTATGCGGAAACTTTCACGTTGGTATAATGTGGAGGTAGTTTTTGATGAGAGATTTGTGGATAAAAGATTGGCGGGTTCTATATCCAGATATGAAGATGTTTCTAAGGTGTTAGAAATGTTAGAATTAACTAATACGGTTCATTTTAAAATAGAAGGAAGGAGGATTATTGTTATGCAATGATATAGACTAAAATAATAAGGCCGAAAGTGCTCGCAACACCTCCGGCTTTGTTTGAACGTTATTAATAATTTTTTCGAGAAACTAATTAAAAACTTAAATCCAAACATTTCAAATATATGAAATTAAATGTGTTTACAGGCTTTAGGCTAATTCCTAAAGGACTGTACAAATTCATGTTGGTCATGAAAATAGCATTCTTTATTTTATTAATGAGTTTTCTTTCAGTAAGTGCATCGGTTTATTCGCAAAAAGTGAGTTTAAACGTAAATAATGCAAAAGTGAAAGATGTTTTAAATAGCCTAAAACAGCAAACAGGCTATAGATTTCTTTACTCTACAGAAATTATAGAGAAGTCTTCGCTTGTAAGTCTGGAAGTAAATAATATAGAATTATTAGAGGCTCTTGATAAATGTTTCAAAGGTCAGGCGGTTGATTTTATTGTTAAAGATAAAACAGTCGTCATCAAAGAAAAACCATTACTTGTTATAACTCCGGTTCTTGCACCACCTATAAAAGGAAAAGTTGTTGATGTACAAGGGACACCTTTAGCGGGTGTTTTTGTGAAGACAAAAAATGGAAAGAAAACAGCAGTAACTAGTGCTAGTGGTAACTTCTCCATAGTTTCAGATGGAGATAATATTCTCATGTTTTCTTTTGTAGGTTTTGAAAGTCAGGAGGTAGATATTAATGGAAAAACAAGTTTAAATATCATATTAAAAGAGGCTAGCCAAGCATTAAATCAGGTTGTAGTGGTAGGTTATGGAACCGTGGATAAAAAAGATTTGACTGGGGCAGTTGCTACTGTTGACGTAAAAGAAATGGCAAAAGCGCCGGTAGTTAACTTTGATCAGGCATTGGCAGGTAGAGTTTCGGGAGTTTCCGTTGCTAATAATGATGGACAACCAGGACAAAATGCCAGTATTGTTATTAGAGGAGGAAACTCACTAACACAAAGTAATGAGCCTTTGTATGTAATAGACGGATTTCCAATGGAGGATTTTTCGAGTTCGGCTCTAAGTCCAAATGATATAGCTTCTATTTCTGTTTTAAAAGATGCTTCTGCTACAGCAATATATGGATCCAGAGGAGCAAATGGGGTAATTGTTATTGAAACCAAAAGAGGGGTTGTAGGAAAGCCTGTCATAGAATATAATGTTTCTGTGGGTATTCAGAAAGCAATCAATAAAATGGAATTAATGGGAGCTTACGATTTTGTGAAATATCAAGATGAGATTTATCCTGCTTTGGCTAAGAAATATTATTTGGAAGATAAAGGGAAGAAGCTGGAGGATTATATCGGAGCTCCAACCCTAGATTTACAGAATAGTTTATTCAGGACAGCTCCACTACAAATACATAACTTATCCTTACGGGGAGGTAATGTAAATACTAAATATTCAATTTCGTCCACATTATATAATCAAGAAGGAATTGTTATCAATTCAGGTAACAAAAGATATCAAGGAAGAGCCTCTCTTGATCAGACTATTAACAAAAAACTCAAAACCGGTATTTCTATTGGTTTAGCAAACTCTAATGCGACAGGTACCCCTTTAAATACTGGGCCAACATCTTCAGCAACAAGTTATACATTATATAGAGCATGGGGGTATAGACCGGTAACTGCTTCTAATATAGATTTAGAAGATCTTTTGGTCGATCCCGAAACAGAAGGTTTAAACTTGATGATTAATCCGGTAATAAGCTTGAAAAATGAAATTTATGGAAATAAATATACAGACATTAATCTGAATGCTTATGTTAATTATGAGATTATTAATGGGCTTAATCTTAAAATAACGGGAGGAACAAATAGTCGAAACAATCAGTATAAATATTTTTATAATTCCCAAACCTACAGAGCTACACCTAAAAATTCTAGTAATATAAGAGGTACTTATGGTGGAGTAATAAATAGAAACTATTCAGGGTGGTTAAATGAAAATACCCTTAATTATAAAAAGAGGATAAACAAAGTTCATATTATTGATGTGTTGGCTGGTTTTACCATGCAGGAACGAAGTAGCGAGTCTTTTGGTTTTGAGGCAGACCATATACCCGTAGAAGAGTTAGAGTTCAGTTCTCTTACATCTGGAGATCCATACAGGAATAGTTCATCAGAAAGTTATAATAGATTAGCTTCTTTTTTATCAAGAATTAATTATTCCTATAAAGGGAAGTACTTGTTTACGGCTTCTTTTAGAGCTGATGGGTCTTCTAAATTTTTAGGTAAAAATAGATGGGGATATTTTCCATCAACTTCCTTTGCATGGAAAGTAAAAGAAGAGAGTTTTTTAAAAAATGTATCATCTGTTTCAGAAGCTAAACTGCGGGTAGGGTATGGCGTAACAGGTAACAATAGAGTTGGAGATTTTGATAAATTTCCTGGTTTAATTTATTCTGAATACGATGGTGGATATTCCTTCAATGATGCGGACCCATCTAAAGCTGTTGTAGTAACCAATATAGGGAACTCTTCTTTAAAATGGGAATCAACAGAACAGACTAATCTGGGACTGGATGTGGGTTTTCTTAAAAACAAAATAAATGTTACTGTTGACTTATATCGCAAAGTAACAAAGGACTTATTACTATTAGCTAATCTTCCACGTAGTACGGGGTTTATTAATGCGTATCGAAATATAGGGAGTGTAGAAAATAAAGGATTAGAAATTTCTTTGAATACGGTAAATATTAATACAGGTAAATTTCAATGGGAAAGTAATTTTAATATATCCTTTAACAAAAATAAGATATTGTCTTTAGTAGAGGGAGAAGATAATTTACAAACAAAAATTAGCTGGGAAACCAACTATTCGGGTAGTCCTTATATTGCAAAAGTGGGATATCCCGCAGCATTATACTATGGATATATATGGGACGGAAATTATCAATATACTGATTTTAACGAAATTTATCCTGGAGTATATAAGCTAAAACCCACTGTTACAACAAATGGTAATAATGCTGATGCTATACAACCCGGAGACGTTAAGTACAGGGATATCAATGGGGATTTGGTTGTTAATAGTAACGATTTAACAATTATAGGAAACCCAAGCCCAAAACATATTGGAGGATTTAACAATACTTTTTCCTATGGTAGTTTCTCTGTAAGTGCTTTATTGCAATGGTCTTATGGTAACGATATACTTAATGCCAATAGATTGGTAATGGAAGGTAATGGATTATTCAGGCCTTTATTAAACCAGTTTGCAACTTATGCAAACAGATGGACTCCTGAAAACCAAAATAATACTCTGTATAGATCAGGTGGACATGGCCCTATAGGTGCATATTCTTCCAGAGTTATAGAAGATGGCTCTTTTTTGCGATTAAAAACGGTTTCATTTTTTTATAAGCTTCCTGAAAAAATAGTAAAAAAGGCATCTCTGAGTGATTTAAGGATAAATGTTACAGCTCAAAACCTTCTTACTTGGACAAATTATTCAGGTATGGATCCTGAAGTCTCAACCAGAAATTCGGCATTAACACCGGGTTTTGACTATTCAGCCTATCCAATGGCAAAATCTATAGTTTTTGGTCTTAATGCTAAATTCTAAAATTGTTAGACATGAAAAAAATAATAAATAAATATTTATCAGGGCTGTTGTTTATAGTCTCTTTTTCCTCTTGTGAAAATTTTTTGGATACAAAACCTTTGGATAAGTTATCTCCTCAAACCTTTTTCCAGACCGAGGCTCAGCTTGATGCAGGTCTGACGGCAACATATGATGCATTAAGCAAAGGTGCTACTTATGGTTATAGTTTTGCAACACGTTATGCAACAGAAGCAGATGAAGGTTTTTTCTATAGTACAAGCAGAAAGACAGGACCACAATTTTATGATTTTACTTCATCAGACGCAGAGGTTTTAAGTACATGGACCGCTTTATACAACGGGATCTCCAGAGCTAATTTAGTACTAGAGAATGTGGATAAGCCTGTTATGGATGAAACCACAAGAAAAGAAATAAAAGGTCAGGCATTATTTTTAAGAGCGTATTATTATTTCTTGTTAGTGATGAATTGGGGAGATGTTCCGCTGATATTGAAAACAACAGAATCAGTAGAAGGGAATTCGATTCCACGTAGTTCGAGTGCTCAGGTTTATGAGCAGATTACCAAAGATATGATTGAAGCAGAGGCTTTGGTGCCAAGTGCAGCTAAACTTGGTTTTGGTGGAAGAGTAAGTAAATCTGCTGTAAGAGGCATACTGGCGAGGGTTTATTTATATTGGGCAGGTTATCCGCTTAAAAATAAAGCCAAGTATGAGGATGTTAGATTTTGGGCTAAAAAGGTAATGGATGATATAGAAACCAAACATAAATTAAGTACTTCTTACGAGGATGTATTCATTAAATATGCCAAAGACCAATATGATATAGGAGAAAGCATTTTTGAAGTAGAGTTTTCCTTAAAAGGAACCTGGGAGCATGGACAGATAGGCTCTTGGATTGGAATAAGATCAACCAGTGATAAAATAGGTACTGCCTATGGCTTTATAGGTACTACCGCAAAACTATATAAGTTATATAAGACAGGAGATTTAAGAAGAGACAGAGCTATATCACCGTTTTATTATGATGCTAATGGTAATGAAATATTATTTTCAACTACACAGTTATCTAGACGTTATCCCGGTAAATGGAGGAGAGCAGAAGAAGAGGCTAAACCGAAAAGGTCTCAGAACACCCCTATAAATTTTCCGATTTTGAGGTTTTCTGATGTTTTATTAATGTTTGCAGAAGCAGACAACGAAATTAATAACGGCCCTACTAATGATGCTTATGATGCCATTAATAAAGTTAGAAGAAGAGCTTATGGGTTGGATGTAAATACTATAAGCAATACAGTGGATTTACAAAATATGGATTACACCACATTTTTGTTAGAGTTGAAAGATGAACGTTCCAGAGAACTTTGTTTTGAAGCTCTGCGCAAGTACGATTTGATCAGATGGAATGATATAGAGTTTGTATTAAATGATATGAAAAGAGAGGTTTTGGCTACCGAAAGTGCTACATACAATTACGTAGCATTGAGCTATGCTAATTTTGATAGAAGTAAACATACATTGTTACCTATCCCTTTGAACGATATGTCGCTAAATAAAATGTTGACACAAAATCCAGGATATTAACCCTAAAGAATATGAAAAATATAAGATTTATAATTGCATTATATGCCCTTACTTTAGTTTCATGTTCCAATGAAATTGAAGTAGAAACCCCTGTTTTTGAGATAACCACAGCATCAAATACCTACAAAGCAGGCGAAACAGTAATATTTAATGTTGAAGGTTATGCAGATTACATAACTTTTTACTCGGGGGAAATAGGAGCTAATTATGATTATCGGGAAAGAACACAAATAGAAGGTGCGAAACCGAAGCTTGCCTTTGTTTCAACAGTGAAATATGGTAAACCAGCAGATTCATTACGATTGTTGATTTCTGGCGATTTTAATGGAACGGTAACTAAAGAGGGAATTTATAAAGCAAAATGGATAGATATTACAGACAGAGCGGTAATATCAACAGGAACAGATGTTTCTTCTGGTGTAATAGATCTGAGTGACTTTATAGAGAAACCATTAGTGAATATAGCTTTTAAATATATTGGTGTTGGGAGTCCGACAGCTTCCCAGAAATCTTGTTGGATTAAAGAATTTGAATTAAAAACTTTAGATAGTAAAGGTTTGGAGTATCCTCTCATTCCTACTTTGAATGAGGCAGGGTGGGTTCAATGTAATATTTTAGGAGAAAATCGTAAATGGACTATATCCGGTAGCCAATTATTTATTGGAGCAAATGCAAATGAGGATTCTAATGAAGATTGGGTAATTACCAAATCTATTAGTTTAGCATCATTAAAGCCAGATAAAGGTACACCTATAAAAAGCTTAAGTGGCCCTATAAAAGAATGGTCACATATATACGCAGAACCGGGAATTTATAAAGTGGTATTTAGAGCAGCAAATTCCAATATATACGGTAATAGAGAAGTGTTAAAAGAAATAACTTTAAATATCGTACCCGAAAACTAATGAAGCATCCATCGTGGTATTTCATTATAATAAAAGCTTAATTCTATTTAAAAAGTATAAAAGAACTTTCATTCTGATTTTTAGAAATGAAAGTTCTTTCTAGAAAGTGTATGTCAAAAAATCAAGAATAACTTGATGGTGCAAAAAACTATTAATTGCAACTATGATGAATTTTAATAAATACAATATAAAATATTCGGTATTCACTTTGTTACTGATGTTGATGTGTAATATAGCCAATGCTATTCAAAGTGACTTATTCCAAAATATAAATTTGAGAGAAAACCTACTATTGAACTCCGATTTTGAAGAAGGGACAGATAAATGGATAATTCCAGCAGCTTATGCACAAGTTTCTACTCAAAATGTATATCAGGGAACAAAGAGTATCTATTTTAAAAATACAAATAATCAGGTAAACCCCACAAGAGTAACCCAATCATTAATTGTTGGCCCAGGCGAAACTATTTATTTTGGGATAAAAGTAAAAGGACAAGCCTTAGATGCGAGTGCCGCAGCTAAAGATAATTATGGAGCCAGGGTGTATATCCAAAGCTATGATGTTGACGGCAATTTTATCAATGGGATCTATCCAGCTTCTAGTGGATCAGGTACATTTGATTGGAAAGAAATAGGAGGGATATATACAGTACCAATTAATGCTGTTTCTGTTTCAATTGGATTTGGGCTTATGCCTAATGTAGTAGGCGAAGCTTGGTTCGATTCTGCATTTATTGCTAAAGAAGAAAATCCTTTATTTCAATCATTTCTAGTTACACCCAATTATAGAGGAATGATGGTAAAAGGAGACCAATCGCCAATTATTACTAATTGCAGAATGACACCTACACCCAATGAAATAGGGAAAACAGGAGAGGTTAAATTCAGTTTGCTCAACAATCAAAGAAGTACTCTTCATTCCGAGAATAAACAATTTAATATAGAAACTAAAGAGGTTTCTTTGCCTTTTGATATTAGTAGTTTGGGATTAAATACAGGTGATTATATTTTTAAAATAGAGTATAAATCTGATAATCAGTCGTTAAGTTATTCGGACGAATATGCAATTGAGGTAGTAACCTCAATGCCGAAAGTTTATATCGATAAGGAAGGTTTTACTGTAAAAGATGGTGTGAGAATATTTCCTTTAGGGCTATATATAGGAGAGCCTGATCAGGAACATTTGGAAAGGATAAAAAATGCAGGATTTAATACCGTTCTTTCTTATGGGTACGGAAATAATACAAAGGCAGAAACTTTTCTGGATCGGGCATACAGCAATAATCTGAATGTAGTGTATTCTCTAAAAGATATGTATGAAGGAACTAGTTTAAATATCCCTAATCCAAGACAAACAGCTGTGCAATTTATTAATAAGTTGAAAAATAAACCAGCTCTTTTGTCATGGTATACTGTAGATGAATTATTGCCGGAATGGCTACCTAAAATCAAAAATATGTATGATGATATTAAGGATAATGATAAAGATCATCCAGCATTTCAGGTTCATTATTATGAGTCAGCAAACATGTTTGAAAAATACTATAACACAACTGATGTTTTTGCTGCAGACCCCTATCCCATTGGTAGAGCAAATTTAACACTGAGTACTGTTAGAAATAATGCAAGCGTTAAAGCTTCCCATCAGTCAAAAGGAGTGTGGTCAGTACCACAAATAATGGATTGGGCTATCTATGAAAAGGATAGAGCGCAAAGACCGCCTACATTGGCAGAAATGAGAAATCAATCTTATCAAGCACTAATTGCTGGGGCAAAAGGATTGGTTTACTATACTTATTACGATCTTTTTTACACCAAATGGCCAAGAGGGACAGAAACCTATAGTATTGATAGTTTTAATGCCAGATGGGCTGATGTTTCAAAAATGTCAAAAGAAATCGATTCCTTAGTGCCAGCAATACTTTATGGGGTAGATAAGCAAGTCATCCTTTCGTCAAGTTCAGATGTTACAATCAAATGTATAGAGTATAATAACGAATTGTTGTTGCTGGTAGCAAATCCCTATTATGCTACAAAAAGTATAGATATAGTTTTGCCCACAGGGTGGAATCCCTCTAAAAGCAGACAAGGAGATATAGAGGGGAATGTTAATAATGGTGTATTGCGCCTACAGCTTCCTGATGTCGCTTCGGGAGTGTATCGTTTAAGTTCTGGAGAAGAACCAGAACAGCAAGGTATTTGGAAAAATAAAGTTGATAAAAATTGGGTTTATAATCTAGAAGGTGCTAAAAATACAGATATTAACTATTATGGAGGAAGAAGTGACTTATTAAATTCAGGAACCTCTACTGCTTATAGTAAATCGATAACAAGCCAAACATCTTTGGGTTTTATGCCTAGGGCACAATCAGGAAATGTATTAGTACAAGCAGGCGGGCAAATACAAACAGGTACCTTTTCGATAGAAACTGAAAACGATAAAAAGAAGCTCATATTCCCAATCGCTCAGTCCGGAATTCCGGTGAATAAATTGTCTTTCTATGGAATAGATGAAGCAACTTCTGTACTAGCGACAAAATATCGCTTAACATTAAATAAAACACCTGATGCAGGGACAATTGCAGGTGGTATTTTCTTTATTATTGGAAATCATACAACGGGAACTACTGTTTTTACAAATAATGGAGGGATTTCGGGGACAGCCACACCAACAGTATTTGGAGCATTTCAATGGTTATTTAAAGCAGATGGTCAAATTCACCTACGAGTAAGACAAAATGGAGGAAGCGATTATAAAGTAATTTCTACTACAGATTTTCAAAATGGAGGAGATTATGTTATAGAGGTATATGCAAATAATTCTGATTTAGCACAGGAATACATCAGAAATGAAATGAAGTATAATATTAGTGCTGGTAAAATACATTTTTGGGTAGCTAACAAAAGATTAACCCTTGATGGCTCGCCCGAACTGCCCAATAGTGGTGACAATATGCCGGTAAATACCACTTTAAATTCTTTTACTCTTATTCCTGCTAAACAAAATAATACACAATACGATAATGAGAAAATTTCTTTAGGGGAACTGCATTTGATATATGCAGATAACGTGGCATCAATGCCTGTTCAATTTCTAGATTTTTATGCGAAACAGGAAACAGACAATGGAGTTATTTTAAAATGGTCAACTGTTAATGAAATCAATAATAAAAGCTTTTATATATATCGTTCCTCAGGAATAAGTGGATTTTATAAAGTAGCAGAAATACCAGTGAACAATAATACAAAAAAGGATGTAAATACTTATTCTTTTAGAGACTCTAAACCTCAAGAGGGAATTAATTATTATAAACTTTTACAAGTTGATATAGATGGGAGTATTACTGAATATCCTAAAGTACTTTCAGTATATATAGATAAAAAACACACCACTTCAAAATTACTATCGTCTGTATCAAAAGGAAAATTGTCAGTGATTTACTCTAATACAGCAGGAGTGGGAAAAGGAACTATAAAATTAAGAAATTTGGAAGGCAAAATTTTATTAAATCAAAAAGTACATATTTCAGAAGGGAAAAATGAATTTACGTTTCACCTAGTGAATAATATACAAGGAAATCTTTATGTATTGGAATTGGATCGCGAACAGGAAACTATTGTAAGTAAATCTGTTAGTCAATAAAATTATTATATATCCATAAATTATAGAAATTCCATTACTCATGAAAATAACAAGTATAATAGCTTTATTTCTTTTGTTTAACCTCAATATTTTTGCAAAATTAATTTGTCCGGTAATACCCTTACCTAATCAGGTAGAAAAAAACAATAATGTCTTTACTTTAAATTATAATACGGTTTTAACCGTAAATAATGAAAGCTTAGAGCAATTGGCTAATTATTTGCAAAAAGAAATACATGTACGTTATAATAAAAGTATTCCTATTACGAAAAAGGAAAGGTACTACAATATCAACCTACGACTCAATAAACATAAAAAGAAAGATGTACCTATTATAGGAGCTTATAATTTAAGTGTTACAGAAAAAGAGATTGTTATTGAAAGTAACAATAGCGAAGGTATTTTTAATGGTATACAAACATTGTTGCAACTCATAAATTCAGGTAAGAAAACTGGAAATATAGTAGAGATAGAAGGTTGGGAAATAGTAGATACCCCTCTATACCAATGGAGAGGTTTTATGTTGGATGAATCCAGACATTTTTTTGGAACCAAAAAAGTTAAACAAATACTGGATTGGATGGCTTACTATAAGTTAAACAAATTTCATTGGCATTTAACAGATCAGCATGGATGGAGAATTGATATTAAAAACTATCCAAAACTTTCCCGAATAGGAGGGATAGGTAATTATCACGATGAATTAGCCAAAGCAAAATACTATACACAGCAAGAAATTTTGGAAATTGTAAATTATGCAAAAGATAGGTTTATTGAGATTATACCGGAAATAGATATGCCTGGACATGCTTCTGCTGCTAATAAAGCATATCCCGAATATAGTGGAGGGGGAAGTAAAAGTCACCCAGAGTATACTTTCAATCCAGGGAAAGATTCTGTTTATACTTATTTGACCAATATTTTAAGAGAAGTGGATGTGTTATTTCCATCTCAGAAAATACATATTGGAGGAGATGAGGTACATTATGGTAATGAACGTTGGAGTGACTTGGTTGATGTAAAGCAGTTAATGAAACGTGAGAAATTGAAAGATTTAAAAGAAGTAGAAAACTATTTTTTCAAACGGATTGCAGATTCATTATTACGTTTAGATAATAAGATTTTAGCCTGGGATGAAGTTGCTAATGCAGATGTTCCCGCTAATGAGACCATTTTGTTTTGGTGGAGACACAATAGACCAGAGCAGTTAAAAATAGCTTTGGCTAGAGGAATGGCAATAGTGATGTGTCCTAGGTATCCCATGTATTTTGATTATATGCAAGACAGTCTTCAGGTCTATGGTCCGGATTACAAAAAGTTTACGTTGAACTCTGTGGAAAATGTATATAAATTTTCTCAGGATAATTATGGAATAGAGATTCCCAAAATAAATAATATATTGGGGATACAGGCTAATTTGTGGACAGAAAGAATAAGAACAGAGAATCGGTTAGATTACATGTTGTTTCCTAGGTTGGCAGCATTAGCCGAAAGTGCCTGGACAGCAAAAAACAATAAAGACTTTATTAGTTTTAGTGATCGGATAAAAAAAGATTTTATTCTTTATGAAAAGAATGGAATTTATTATTTTAATTACCAAGATAGAAAAAAGACAGGGGAGCCTAAGTATTAGGCTAGTTTTGTTTAGAAACTAGTGGTCATAGTAATAAAAAAATAAAATAATTTTGGTATTAATAAAAAAAGCTGTACATTTCGGTAACGTTACCGAAATGTACAGCTTTTTTTATGGCTTTTTGGTAGCGAATTATTAACCTTTATAAAAAACCAATTATGAAAAAAAAGAAATTTATTTATCGCAATATGTTCATTTAGATGTGATTATTTAAAATAAAAAAAGTTTTTGTTTTAACGGTTACGTAAACGTTTTGTCTTGTTGTATTTATTTAAATATTATAAATTATGTTGGAGTTGTTTAAACTTTTGGCTGTTAAAAAATGATTCCCAATAAATTTCCAGTTTTGTGTTGCTAAATCATAAAACGCGGAGTCAAGTTGGGAATCATCGATA